>JACMLC010000265.1 GCA_014379795.1 Pyrinomonadaceae bacterium | reverse complement strand
TCAATTATTAGCAGGCGCGTTGCAGTTCACCTGATGGTTCGCTATCATCCGCGCTTTGAAAAAAGCTGCCGGATGCTGGATATTAGATATTGAATAAACTAACATCTGACAAACGGCATCCGACATCTGCCTTTATGCTCGACATGTCCACCACTGCACAATCGCTTTCACTCGAACGCAAGATCAAAATGCACGAGGCGCGCGAGGCGATTATCGAGCGTCTCGCGCTTGACCTTCCGGCGACGATTGATCTGGACAGATTCCTGCGCGCGGTCGTCTCAGAGCTAGGGCGTATGATGCAGGCGGATCGCTGCGATGTGATTCAGCTCGCATCGGATTCAGAGCTGCGCATCAGCCACGAATGGCGCGCGTCTGAAGATGTTCCGTCGAGCAAAGGCACGACCATCCCGATTGACCTCAAACAGCTTGCCGCGCATGTTGACCTGACCAAGCCGATTCGCCTGAACGACACGAGCGCGCCGGGCTTGGATGAAAAGGTGCGCCTGCTCGCAGCCAGTCTGCAAACGCACTCGCTGCTCGTCGTTCCCGTGACGCTTGGCAAAGATGTGCTGGGGCTGGTCGGCCTGCACAACACACGCGCGCCGCGTGTGTGGCTTGATGACGAAGTCTCTTTCCTGCAATCCATCGCGCGGCAAATCGCGGTCGGCTATCAATACACGCGGCTCTACACGGCGCAGGAGCTTGAATCCGAACGCACCCGCGCATTGCTTGAGATTGCCAACGCGCTCAACGCACATTCGGACTTTAAAGAAGTCACATCGCTCGTGCTTGAGCGCGCGATTGATCTGGTCGGAGCGGATTACGGCGCGCTCGGCGTGTTTGATTCAGCGGGCAGCCGCATCACGCTCGCGGCGTTCAAGGCCGCGCCGCACGCCGAAACAGACATGGTGCAGGGCTTGATCGAATCACACGGTCAGGCTCTGAACATCACCGAATTCCCGGAAGTCATCGCGGTCTTGGCTGAAGGCAAAACCCTGCGCGTGCTGGACACGCAGTTGCCGCTTCCCATTCGTTTGATTTTCAACGCGACGCTGGGCGGACGCGCGGCGCTGGTCGCCCCGGTGCGCGTCGGCGGGCAGACGTTCGGGCAACTGGGCATGGTTTGGAGCGAAGCGCGCGAAGGATTTCTAGATCATGAAGTCGCGCTGGTCGAAGGCATCGCGGATCAAATCGGCACGGCGCTTGAGCGCGACCAACTTTCTGCGGAAGTGATGCGCCTCAGAAGCGCGCTGCATGAGCAACACGCGGAAGACAGAATCATCGGGCAGGCTCCGGCCATCAGCCGCGCCAAAGAGATGGCCTTCAACGTCGCGGACACGCAAACCTCCGTGCTCATACAGGGCGAGTCCGGCACGGGCAAAGAGCTGCTTGCCAACCTGATTCATTTCAACTCCGGGCGCGAAGACCAACCTTATATCAAGCTCAACTGCGGAGCGATTCCCGAAACGCTGCTGGAAACGGAACTGTTCGGGCATGAAAAAGGAGCTTTTACGGACGCGCGTGCCTTGAGGCGCGGGCGCTTTGAAGAGGCCGACGGCGGGACGCTCTTTTTAGACGAGATCGGCGAGATGAGCCTCGCGGCGCAGGTGCGTCTCTTGCGCGTCTTGCAAGACGGCGAGTTTTCGCGCGTCGGCGGCAGTGAAGTTTTAAAGACGGACGTGCGCGTCATCGCCGCCTCAAACGTAGACCTTGAGCATGCCGTCGAAGAGGGAAAGTTCCGGCGCGACCTCTTCTATCGTCTCTCTGTCTTCCCGATTCGCCTGCCTCCGCTTCGTGAGCGCCCCGAAGACATTCATCCGCTCGTCATACATTTTCTTGAGCACTACAAGCAAAAGACAGGACGCTTTGTCTCAGGCATCTCAAAGCACGCGCTGCAAGCTCTCGTTAGATATGACTGGCCGGGCAACGTGCGCGAATTAGAGAACGCGATTGAGCGCGCCGTGATTATCGCATCCGGTCGCCGGATAGAGCTGAGCGATCTGCCCGAAGCGGTTGGCAAGCGCGTTCTGGATGTGCAGGAGCAGCTACGGCAGGAGCGCATCACCGCCGCCGGTCAGGGGCACGCGAGCGTCCTGGAAATTGAAGTGCCTTCATCTATCGAAGAGATTGAGCGCGCAGCCATCGAAGCCACGCTCGAATACACGGGCGGCGACAAATCACGCGCCGCACGCATGCTCGGCATCGGTCGCAAGACCCTCTATCGCAAGCTCCAGCAATACGGTAATGAAGTGATAAGTGATGAGTGATAAGTGATAAGAATGATGCTCAACAGTATGTCTCTTATCACTTATCACTCATCACTTATCACTCTTAACTTGTTGCGCCTCTTCACTCGCTTTTGTTATAGTTTGCGCCGTTATCATGTCTTGAACTTCTGGCCGGAGCGTTTCTGGCTTGCGGCTCTCTTTGAAAGGTGCTCAATTATGCAAAACGAACATGATTACAGGCGACGTGATCGAGACGGCTCTGAGGTTTCGACGCGGCTCGCTTATCTGCTCATCGGCGGCGGCATCGGCGCGATTCTCGCGCTCCTTTTTGCTCCTAAGTCCGGGCAGGAACTGCGCGGCGACATCGCCGACGTGACGCGCAAAGGAATTGACCGCACGCGCGAGACGGCAACGCAGCTCGGCTCACG
>JACMLC010000264.1 GCA_014379795.1 Pyrinomonadaceae bacterium | reverse complement strand
AGGCTTGAAGGCGGGACGCAGGTTTTAACGGCGGTGCAGCAACATAACGGTAGCCCGATTCTCGTCATCGTGCCTCTTGACGGCACAGGGGAGTTGACCAAAGCAGCTTATCTTGAGACAGAGATTATCGGAGACAACGGTAGCGTCGCTCTCATAGCTGTGAAGGCGCGTTAGAGCAACATTCAATTGATGGCGTGCGAAGGCCGTGCCTTCTTCATGGCTTCTGCTTTTCAACTCTCAAAGACTTGTCGAAAAACTCTATCACGCGGCGGTCATAAGCTTCGCTTTGTTGTCCCGTCCCGGATGGAAGAGTGAAGCCTGTAATCGGCAGGTCGGTGTGGACTTCCACGCTCGCCGGGTCTGGAAAACACTTAGCGAGCGCAATCGTCGAATCGCGCAGGGCGAGGGCATCGCTCCCTGCCAGCAGCAACACGCGGCGGTCGTTCAAGCCGGAGGCCGCCGCGCAGGCATTCGCGTTCTGATATTTCCCCAAAAAATAGAGCCGCGCTCCGCCGCGTGCCAGCAGGTGCAGCAGCCCGTTATCAAACCCCGTGCGCTCCTTGACCACTGTGCGCAGCAGTTCGTCCGGCGCGGCTGGAATCGAATCAAGCGCCAGCACACGCACGCCCGTGTCTCGACTTGCTGCAAGCAGAGCCGCGTAGCCTCCCATCTCCACACCGTAAATGCCGATCCGGTCGCCGACGAGCGGGCGTCCCTGCGCGTTCTTGAGCGTGCCCAGATAATTGAGCGCGGCGGTCGTATCTTCCGCTTCGCGCGTTCCGAAGGATGTCCACTTCACGCTCGCGCCCTCTCCGTGCCCGCGCAGGTCAGGCCAGAGAATCGTGTAATTTGTCGCCTCGTTGAGCTTGACGCCAAGATTTAAGAGCCACGAGCGATCCGCGCCGTAGCGATGCAAGAAGACGACTGCGGGCGAGCCTTCAGCTCCGCGCAACAGCCACCCGCGCGCCTCTGTGCCATCCGGGTTAGCCCACTTCTCATCCGTTACCTTCACGCCCCTGTCACTGAGCCGGGAAAATCTCTCCGGCGTCACCAGATACGGATGACGCGGCGGCTGCGCCATCGATTAACCGAGCCACACGGAAAGCCCGGCGACCGCCACTGCCAGCACCAAAAAGATTGGCAGCAGCATTTTTATCAATTTTTTTCCGGTTCGTGGTCGGCGCATGTTTTTAAAGTGATGAGTGATAAGTGATAAGTGATAAGAGAAAACGTTTTTGTCTTTTATCTCATCACTTATCACTCATCACTTATCACTGCTTTGTAGTCTTCCGGTGTGTTGATGTTCAGAAAAAAAAGCTGCGCATCGCTTAGGTCAGCCAGTTCGGCGGTTGCGACCCGGCGCGTGTTGACCTTTTGCAGCAGGTCGCGCGGACGCCTCTCGCCGCTTTCGATTAACCCGCGTGCGGCTTCGAGGCACGGCGCGCGGCGATACAGCGCGCAGAGCGGTTGCGGGCGACCGTCTGTTTGTACGGGGATGACCGCATCGAAGTTCTCGCCAAGAGAAGCGAGCCGCACGAAAAGTTCTCCGGTGACGAATGGAAGATCGCAGGCGACTACTGCCGCCCATTCCGACTTGCAGGCGTGAAGCGCGGCATGCAGACCGCCGAGCGCGCCCCACTGCGGATACACATCCGGCACGTTCCGTAAATGCCACTCGACCGCCGGATGTCTTGCGCCGACGATGCTCACGCTGCGGGAAACTGGCGCAAGCGCGCCCGCGATTCTCTCTACGAACTGCTGGCCGTCGAGCGAGAGCCGCGCCTTGTCCGTCCCCATGCGGCTCGATGCCCCGCCCGCGAGGATGAAGCTATCAATCTCAAGCATCAGGCGTTCCGTTCAATATTTTGCCACAGCGCCATCAGAGCGCGCGGGAAAATATTTAGACTTCCGGCAACAGTCTAAGCCACAGAGGACACAGAGCGCACAGAGGCATTTCAAATTCAACAATTCAGATTTGAAATCTCTCATATCTCTGTGCGCTCTGTGTCCTCTGTGGCTATAAGCTCTTTCTCCAACTCACTTTCCCAAATGGACTATTATTTGGCATCTTCTCCGGTAGACCTTTTCGCGCGGGCGGATACATCCGTATGCTTTCGGCTTTCATCCAAGCCGCAACTTATCACGGGGAAGTGCGAGCGGCAAGAAAAACATTCTCGCAGCGGCCTGTAAAAGATGATGAGAAAAAGCTTATCAGCTTGTCACCTGTGGTTTGGCACTGTAGAATTTGCGGGTGACGGGACTCGTCCCGGCTCCCCTTTTTTGGCCGCTCTTGCTTCTAGCCGGAAGCGCGCATCGTTTTAATGTTTGTGAGCAAGTGACTCACACCCTAATTTCCAGAGGTTAGCTTGATGAAGAGATTTTTTGTGACGGTACTGACTTTAGCCTTCGCGTTGGCGATGGCTGGCAATGCCGCCCTCGCCCAGCAGAAGACGGTCGCCGCGCGCAACGCGCCCGACGCTCAATTTTTCCCCCTCGAAGATATCAAACCCGGCATGAAGGGCGTCGCGCTCACGGTCTTTTCCGGTAGCGAAGCCGAAGAGTTCGGCATAGAGATCTTGGGCGTGCTGCCCGGATTTCCTAACCCCAAACAATCAGCCATCATCGCGCGCCTGAGCGGCAAGAATGCAGAGCGCACAGGCGTCTTTGGCGGCATGTCCGGCTCGCCCGTGTACATAGACGGGCGGCT
>JACMLC010000263.1 GCA_014379795.1 Pyrinomonadaceae bacterium | reverse complement strand
TGGCGTGTAAATCTATTCGCGTGGCAGTAAATAAAGGATGAAGGCGGCAACGATGAAGGATGAAAGTGATGCTATTTGAGATGAGCCGTTCAAGGTTCAATAGCATGCCTTTCATCCTTCCGCCTTCATCCTTTATTAAATTTCGTCCTCATTTCGCCACACGTTTGCACCAGATGTTTGTTTTACTGTTGCGCGAATAGCTTGACACGCCACATTTAAACCGCCACCTGACAATCTCGAAATTATTTTTTAGGGAGAAGTGTATGCGAAAAAAACTTCCGCTCCTGCTCGTCCTCGGCATGGTGGCGGCCATCGCCGCGAAAGCTTATGCGGATACTGATGACAAGGCGTCTTTGCAAACGGTCTCGACGGTTGATCTCAAAAGGTATATGGGCAAGTGGTACGAGATAGCGCGCCTTCCCAATCGCTTTCAGAAAAAATGCGCGGGTGATGTGACGGCCACATACTCTCTCGGCGACAAGGGAAAAGTCACTGTGCTTAACCAGTGCCGTGACCATTCCGGCAAGCTGACATCCGCGAAGGGCAAAGCGAAAGTCGCGGACAAAAAAACGAACGCCAAACTCAAAGTGACATTCGTCAAGTCATTTTTCTTCTGGCCTTTCGGGGCCGACTATAAAATCATTGATCTCGGCGCGGATTACGAGTACGCCGTCGTCGCTTCGGGACGCGACTATCTCTGGATACTGAGCCGCACGCCGCAAATGGACGAAGAAGTTTACAAGCGGCTGGCGAATCGCGCCGCCGCACAAGGATTCGATGTCAGTCGTTTGCAGAAGACACAGCAATCAAGCGCAGGCAATCTTTAAAGAGCATGCCTGTCATCGCTTCCACAACTTTTGCGACGGCACGCGCAGGGCGCGGTTGAACTTGCTGGAAGCATTTTCCCACGCGATGATTTCCGTCAGTTCGACCAGCGCGTCGTCGTCGTAAAACCCGCGCAGCCGCGAGAACAATTCATCCGTCACTTCGCGGCCTGTGATCGTCATGCTGTCCGCATATTCCAGCGCGGTCTTCTCTTCCTCGCTGTAGAGCGGGCTTGTGTCATAGTCCGCGAGCGCGAGGATTTTTTCTTCGGTCAAGCCAAGCTCGCTGCCCACGGCAGCGTTGATGTCCTGTCAAAACTCGCAATTGTTGAGCGCAGCCACGCGCCGGTTAATCAGCGATTGCAGCCTTCCATCAATCAAGCCCGAAGCCTCTATTCCCGTCCACATCGCGCGCACGCCGCGAAAGATGGTCGGGCGTCGCGCGTGCAATAAATGATTGAGCAGCGGCGCGCCCCACTTGTCAGCCTGCGCCGCGAAAACTTTTCGTGCATACCCGTCCGCTTCATCAGGCTTGACGCCTTCGATCCTTGCCATGTGTTTATTCTCCATCGTGAATCAAGCGTAGAGAAACTTTGCGCACTTGGCGCGGTTTTTCTTTGCGGTCTTTGCGGTAAAAGGTATTTTTAACGCAAAGGGCGCAAAGATTTAAGACGCAAAGAGCGCAAAGAAAAGACCTGATGTTTTTACCTAGCCCTCATCCGCCGCATTTCCAAAATTTCGTAAATAATTTCATTTCTTCGGAGCAGCCGTACCCTCGAAAATCCGCATCAGACCGAGAGAACCACAGAATTTTTCAAAGGTCTGTGGTTTGCTTTCCAATTACCACCAGGAACTATTCAGGAGCTTCTCCCCAGGCCAGCCATTTATTCTTTTTGAGCCACCGGAAGGATAATGCCATGCCGAAATCGAAAGATACTCTTGATCGCATCAGCATTCCCAAACCCTGCACAGCCGACTGGGACGAAATGATTGGCAATGAACAGGTGCGTTTTTGCAGCCATTGCAGCCTGAGCGTGCATAACCTCTCAGCCATGACCCGGCGCGAGGCTTTGCGACTGGTCACTAAATCAAAGGGAAAACTTTGCGCCCGTTACATTCGTCGCCCGGATGGGGAGATTCAGACTTCGCATCCTGTATTGCATCAACTGCAACGGGCGCGGCGACGCGCGACGCATTTGGCCGCAGGCGCTTTCACCGCCGCCCTGAGCCTGTCCTCAAGCGCGGTGGCCGCCGGAGCAGTAGTCTCCACGCCCGCCGCTTCCAACACGGTCAATCATACCGCGACGGCTTTTCTCAGAGATAGCGCGCCGCGCCGGACGAGCGGCGCAAGCGGCGCGAGCCTCGCGGGAATCGTGAAAGACCAGAACGACGCGATGATCGCAGGAGCGAACGTGACCATCATCAATGAAAGGGATAGCATCTCAAACACTACTTCATCAAATGATGAAGGCTTCTATATTTTTCAATCTCTACCGGAAGGCAGCTACACGCTGAAAGTTGAATCGCCGGGTTTCAACACTAAAGAAATCTCTCATATCCACCTGCGCGCCAATGAAGAACGGAGCTTGGCTACGACGCTTGATGTCGGATTTATAAGTGGTGACATAGTGATTCGTGAACCGAGCGATCCGCTGGTCGCGGCGGTCTACAACGGCGAAGTGGCAGATGTTAGAAGGCTCTTGGCGACGGGCGCGGACGTGAATGCGCTGGATACGGATTACGATTCGACGGCGCTGGCGGTGGCCGTCTCAAAGGGGTATTCCCGGCTCGTGAAAATCCTGCTCAATGCCGGAGCAGATGTGAATGCGAAAAACAGCAGCGGCCAAACCGCGTTGATGAGCTTGAGCAGCGAAACCACAGCGAGGATCATCTGGGAGTTGATAGATGCCGGAGCGAAGATTGACCTGCAAGACAATAGCAAGAAGACGGCCTTGATACACGCGGCGGAATATGCCGACGTGAAGGTTGTGAAAGCCTTGCTCGATGCCGGTGCGCCGGTTGATGCCAGAGATGAAGATGAACGCACAGCCCTGATGACCGCCGCCGATGCGGGAAACGCAGACAACGTTTCCGCGCTGCTCCAAGCCGGAGCGACCGTCAACCTGCGCGATGAAGATGGCGAGACGGCTCTCGGCCTAGCCCGTGATGACGACCATGACGAAGTGGTGAAGATTCTTGAAAGCTACGGCGGCGTCGAGTAATTCGGTCAGTGCAAAACTTAAGATGTTGTTGGGAAAATAGTTTCCCGCGCCGCAAGGCGCAGAAAGAAGGTAGCCAGACGTGCAACGTCTGGAACGTGCGAGCCATATCGTTTCCGCGTTGAATACGCGGGCAGAAATATCTGGCGCTCCTTCAGAGCGCGACCCGTTTGTCTGGCTCCTAAACCAGACGTTGCACGGCTGGCGACCTT
>JACMLC010000262.1 GCA_014379795.1 Pyrinomonadaceae bacterium | reverse complement strand
CACCAGATTGCGCGCGGAGCGTTCGAGGGCATCGGCGCACGCTTCCAGCTCTTCGGTCTCAGTGCTTGAGCGCACGGTCACTGCCGCCAGAGCGCGCTCAATGTGTGTCGTCAAACGACTGGCTTCGGTTTGTGTTTCCTGTTCGGCTCTAGACATCTGCGGAATTGATACCCTTGTCTCCATCATTACAATAACGGGGTCGGAAGAAGGCCGCTCCGGCCATTTCGGATCAACCCGTCACCCTCCCTTACACGCTCTTGACGCACGTGAGAAGCTCCGGCGCGCCTTCCAAAATTACGAATCTGTTTTCGCGTGCGTAATGTCTTACATCAAGGACGCCTCACATATCAAGTCATGAGCGAGCTTTTTGGAAACACGGGCGAGATTTTCAGCAGGCTGCGCAGACAGCTACAGCAAAATTTATAGTAGCAGGAATGGCGTCAACTACTTTTGTGTTCTTTGCGGGTTTTCCTTTGCGGTCTTTGTGGTTAAAGTTTGTTTCAACGCAAAGACCGCAAAGAAATAAGACGCAAAGACCGCAAAGCGCTTCTCTTATCTCTCTTGATGTCTGTCTTAACAAAAAGCTTTCAAGCAGGACAGCCTTTCCCGCTTCCGTAGCGTCTTAAGCTTTCTCGTGCCGGACGGAAGAAGCCGGAAAAACTTTTCCCGTCCGCCGCGCGTATGAAGCTTTCCCTCTGTGATTGAATAAAATTTAAAGATGAAAGAGGACACTCGATTGATGCGAATTTCTACTGTTGTGACCCTCATTCTGGTGGCGCTGATGTCTGCACAAACGATTTATAGTATTCCTTCCAAAAAATCGGATGACGCTCCATTCTGGACCGGCAAGCCCGATGCAGCCGCTTTCGAGAAGGCGATGGAAGAGCGGATTAAGCTGGCGCAGGCCGCGCTTGATCGCCTGCTGGCCTTCAAGGGCAAGCGGACGATTGAAAACACGCTCACGGCCTATGACGAAATCCTGATTCACCTTGACGCCGCAGGCTCGCGCGCGGGGTTGATGGAAGTCGTCCATCCTGACAAGGCTCTGCGCGAGGCCGCTGAGAGAATCACGCAGAAGGTCTCGTCTTTCGGCACAGCGCTCTCGCTCAATCGCTCCGTCTACGACGCGCTGACCGCGTTGGATGTTAAAAAGACGGATGCCTCGACGCGTTACTATGTGGAAAAGACCTTGCGCGAATTTCGCCTCGCGGGTGTGGATAAGGATGAAGCGACGCGTGCGCGCATCACGGCTCTGCGCGACGAGCTGGTTCTGATTGGTCAGGACTTTGACAAGAACATACGCGGCGACGTGCGCAAGATAACCGTCAAAAATGTTTCCGAGCTTGAAGGCTTGCCCGCAGATTACATCGCGCGGCACAAGCCGGACGCGAGCGGCGTGATCACGCTCACGACCGATTATCCGGACTCGCTGCCCGTCTTCACTTATGCGAAGAACGAAGACCTGCGCAAGCGCATGTTCATAGCCTATAACAATCGCGCTTACCCGCAGAACATGGAAGTGCTCAATCGCCTCGTCGCCAAACGTCACGAGCTGGCGAATCTCGTCGGCTACACAAATTGGGCTGATTACATCACTGCTAACAAGATGGTCGGCAGCGCGAAGAACGCTTCGGATTTTATAGACAAAATCGTCGCGGCGTCGGACGCCAAAGCCAAGCGCGAATACCAGTCATTGCTCAAGCGCAAAGCGCAGGACATACCCGGCGCGAACGTGATTAACTCATGGGAAAAAAGCTATTGGTCGGAACTGGTGCGCCGCGCCGAGTACAGCTTTGATTCTCAACAGGTGCGTCCATACTTCTCTTATACAAACGTCAAGCAGGGCGTGCTCGATGTCTCATCAAAACTGTTCGGCGTGACTTTCAAACCGCTCAAGGATGCTCCCGTCTGGCACAAGGACGTGGAGGGCTATGAGATGTTTGAGAACGGCAAGCTGATCGGGCGTTTTTATCTGGACATGCACCCGCGCGAGAACAAGTTTAAGCACGCGGCGGAATTCGTCGTGCGCACAGGCGTGTCGGGCAGACAGATCCCGGAAGCGACGCTCGTCTGCAATTTGCCGGGAGGCGAAGCTAACGATCCGGGCTTGATGGAGCATGACGATGTCATCACTTTCTTTCATGAGTTCGGGCATTTGATTCACGAGTTGCTGGCGGGCAGGCAGCGTTGGATCGGCATCGCGGGCATCAGCACCGAGCGCGATTTTGTCGAAGCGCCTTCGCAGATGCTCGAAGAGTGGACTTGGGATCCGGCGACGCTCGCGACCTTTGCGAAACATTATCAAACGGGCGAGCCGATCCCAGCTGCGCTGGTCAAGCAGATGAAGCGCGCCAAAGATTTCGGTAAAGCTCTAGGCGTGCGGCGACAGAT
>JACMLC010000261.1 GCA_014379795.1 Pyrinomonadaceae bacterium | reverse complement strand
GCTCAAGCTGTATGTTAAGCGGCGTCTCTTCACCGGTCTCTTCTGCTGCGGCGCGTGCGGTCTTTCCGATCTCGGTCGCATCGCCGACGGCTGTAACTTCCATAATGCCATGACCGTCTTTGGCAATCGTTCCGTGCAAGATGCGGTCGGGCGGATAGGCCAGCTCGTCCTGCCCCGCCAAATCCTGCACCTGATCCTTAGCGACTTTGGTGACGGATAAAGATTCACCAGTGAGGCGCGATTCATCCACCTGAAGCGAAACTGCTTCCAGAACTTCACCATCAGCCGGAATCTCTTCTCCAAGTTCGACCAGCGCAATATCGCTGACCACTATGTCTTTGCGAGGCACGGTAGTGTACTCGCCATTACGAATCACCTTGACCAGAACTTCATCATTCACACGGTTGAGAATGTCAAACTCTTTGTTCGCCTTGTACTCGTTCAAAAAGGCTAAAATGGTGGCGAGCAGGATGGCGATGACGATCCCGATGCCTTCCAGATATTCGCCGTGAAAAACTCCGACGCTGATGGCTATGACTGCGGCAACAATGAGAATGCGGATCACAGGATCATCAAATTTTTCAAGAAACAGCTTCCACCAAGGGTCACGCTCCGGCGGGGTCATGACGTTAGTGCCATACTTTTCACGGCT
The DNA here is from genome assembly GCA_014379795.1 of Pyrinomonadaceae bacterium. GTDB lineage: Bacteria > Acidobacteriota > Blastocatellia > Pyrinomonadales > Pyrinomonadaceae > JACMLC01. The sequence goes on along the minus strand of JACMLC010000261.1, from coordinate 14,070 downwards.
GGCTTCAACTTCCGCTGTCGTGAGTCCGCTATAACGCAAGTGACGTTTGCTCGATGTTGGGGTCACAGTAGCCATGTCCTATCTCCAATTTGAAACGAGATGAAATAAAAAACCGGATGCTAACGGGCAGGTCAAGTTCATTCTTTTTCGTTGTCCGTCTGACCGCCTCCGGTGAAAAGCGATGAGAGATTATTTGGTCGCACGATCTTCTTTTTGGTCTCTTGACCTTTAGTCGCTGTCTTGCTGTCTGGAACCGGCTTGGGGGGTGCGCCCGCGCTCTCATCCTTTTTCACGGGAGCGGGTTGCTGACCAAACAAACTATTATACGGGACGGAGCGCACGCGCGGAGAATTAGGTGGCAGATCGCTCATGTCCGGCGGCTTCACGCTTTCCGGCTTCCGGGTCTGTTTTGTCTCCGCCTCCTGATTGTTCGACCCCGGGTCTGCAAAGACCGGCGGCAGAACGGACTGCGCAGTCTTCTCGCCAGCGGCTTCGGCCTCTTTCGTTGACGCACTTGCGTTTCGGTCGTCTTCTTTTTTCTCTTCCACCGGTGGAGAAAAGAGTTGGCTGAGGTTTACAGGTTGTGTGCGGAATCTTGTTTTACTCGGCACAGGGTTTTGAGTCGCCGGTTGCTGCGGCGCAGGCGTCGAGACAGGCGTTGGCGGAGGCATTACCGGCTGAGGTGGAGCGGTGGCCGCCGGTGGCGCAGGCGCGGGGTTGTTCGCCACCGACACAGATGCGGGCGCAGCCGGTGGCTGTATCGGTTGCGACGCCGCAGGTGGATAGACGGGTGGCGGGGTCACAACTTGGGCAGGCTGCTCCTGCGGGGGCGCGATGGAGATAGGCTCAGGGGGTTTGGGCGGAGGCGGTGGAGTTTGCGAAAGGGCTGCCCAATCAGCGGCCTCCCAAATTACCTGCTTGTTACCTTGAATCGCTGGAGGCTGACCGGGCTGCACCACCACCACGTGAGCCGTGACGCTTATCTGCCGGATTAGAAAGGCTGTTGACAAAGTGATCAAGCCGCTCAGTAAAGTGTCCTTCGGAAGCTGCTCAATATGTAATTGAACTTCGTTAATGCCGGGTTTCAAACTATGCGGAGAGACTTCCAGACCCGAGATACTCGACTTCAAACGACAGGGAACGGGAACGGCAATCCGCATGATTAAATCGTGCGTCCCGCCATGAGCCAATCTTCCAAGCGGGAGCGAGTGTGGATAGCGCCATTCACCCTCTTCTTCAGGCAAACCTATCACAGAGCCGCGTGCTTCAACATTCTCCAAGAGGATGCCGCGCCCGCTTTGCACCAGAATGGCGCACTCTTCTTCAGGCTGCGCCGCGTCCTCTTCTCCGGTGACCTCGACTCTCAGATTACGCAGAACTACGCCGTCGGATTCAACGGAGACCACCGGCCCTTTGAGCGCCCAGATGGTCGCACGCTGCCCATCGAGAATGAGTGGATGCTTGATAACTATTGGGCCAGGGAATTCGCGCGGCGATAATTCCAGTGTTTCGCCATCGTGCAGCGAATCCAGATCGTCTTGAAATTTCAATCTGGCCTGTTCATGTGAGCTATCCATAATCTTTGACCTTGCGTCCGGCTGCCCATCATGGCTTAAAGCAACTTAAGGCACAAGGATTTGTCTCGTCTGCCGGGTTGAGTAAGACTAATTTTTGACGAGTTGGACTTCTGCGATTCTTCCATGCGGCTCCTGTGAGAGTCGTATCTGCGCGCCATCCGTCAACGCCACAGCTTGGCCCGAAGGCACGCGGTTGCCTCCCGGCGAAGTCAGTGAAGAAAGATTCTGATTGATTAACAGCCATTGTCCCCCATAGAAAACGCAATAAGCCTGAGGCGTTCGGTCAGCCTCTTCACCCGGAAAGATATTGCCGAAGGCATGCCACGGAAAGAGCGAGATATTATTATAAACAACCAATTGGCCGTCTTGCATCCATTGTCCCGGTCGCGTCTCTTTCCGCAGCTTCAAAATTGGAATCGTGCCGGGCAGCTTCGTCCCGCAAAACGGGCATCGCACCTTCGACAAATCATGCAGAATGAACCATTGATGTGTGCAGGAGGGATTCGGGCAAGGGTAGAGCATATCCCATGTTTTCACCAATCCGCGCTCCCACTCGATAGCCCCCGGACGGTCATTAGGCGCGTGCAAGCCCTTAACGAATGTTCTGGCAAACAGGTCACTCAAGAGTGGGCCAAGCACCGTATAGGGAATGAGCAAATCCAGCGGACGATTTGAATTATCAGTCGGATGTTCGACGAACAGGGCTTTTTCACCAAAACTTAGCCGATTATCCTCTTCGGCGGAGACCGTTGAATTGACTTTTGGCCCACCCAATGGATGCCTGTAGAGCAAATATTCGTACATCAAAACGGCCAGCGCATGTTGGTCTGTTTGTGCCGAAGGGTGTTTCCGGTTTGGGTCGCGCAGCGTCAAGTGTTGTGTGGCTAAAACCTCCGGAGCAATGTATCCGGGGGTTCCCAGAACATCAGGCGGGTATAGTCCGGGCACCACCAGCGAATCTATATCAATCACCACGCTCAGTCCCAGAGAGGGGTCTACCAAAACATTTCGACTCGATAAATCCGAATGCGCCAGACCTGCCTGATGAAGTCGCCGCACAGCCCGCGCCATGAGAATGCAGAGTTTTAGATAATTGATCCATGTGCCGAGTTCTTCTTTGGGAAGATATTTACGCAATTTCGGGCTGGAAAACCAACGTCCCTCTTTCTCTTTGCCTTGAAACTGTCCGGTCGCGAAAAAATAACTGGACGGATACGTCGGCGCGACGATGCCCACTTCCGGCTTCACGACGATGCTTGTCGGCCAGCAAAACAGTTTCATGAAATAGTCTGCCGCGACCTGCGTGACGCCTCTGGCTCCCCCTTGCGACTCCGGGATGGTAGGGTTGTATTTGGTAAGAATGGCTTCCAGACGAGCCAGACGCTGTGGATCATTGCCGGTTGATTGATCGTGATAAAACTGCACGACAGAGGAACGGTCTGGGGTGAAATAGGTTTTCTTCATCCCACCGGCAGGAGGGTCGCTGGTAATCACGAACTCCATCCCCCGACCGTCTTTGAGCGTCGCTTTGGCTGTGGTCATGACACAGTCTCCCGATGCAATACGACTAAGGTGCGATCATCGAACGACCCTCTCACGTGATAGGAATCAAGCCACACACGCAAACGATCTTGAGCCTCGCCATCGCAGAGTGGCTCTCCGCGCGCGCCCGCCAGCAGCAGCGCGGGCGAGGCGACGACTTCCGCCAAAGGCAGGTCAAGCTTCTCAGCGTAAGCGGCGACCGACTTTAACCGGGTCTTTCTGATTCCCTCGGCGGTATTCGTCTCCACGTCGGAATAAAAATCTGCCTGCATCACTTGGTCGAGAGTAGGCAATTTTGTCAGTTCCAGCCGGGCGGCAACATCTTTATCGCTTGGCCCCTTGATTTCTATGATTTGGTTCAGCGCCAGATCGCCGTACAGGCGTAGCAAGTCGGGATCGTTCGGATAGTAATCGTCAGCCACGCCATCGGTCATCACCATCAGTGATTGCAAAGGGCTAAAGAACCCACGAGTCTTGCGCGTCAGATTATCCTTGTCCACCTTATTGCGGCTCGTCAGAAAATCGGTTTGCCCGGCGAATTCCCCGCTGTCCGGCTCACCCAACAACTGGAGCCTGCCTTTTTGGTCTATCGCCCCCAGCATGCCGTCACCGATCTGGCAAGCAAGCACGAAGTTACGATCCCCCTCTTTGTATTTCACCGTCGTGTGCACGGCAAGCAGCAGCGTGGCAGATAAATCATCAACTTCCACCTTGCGTCCAAGCACTTTCTCATGCTCCGAGCTTTCGGCGCGATCCTCCGCTGCCGCGACGAGAGCGCCGTATGCCATTACCATCGCATTGTGCAACGCTATTTGCACTGCTTCTAAGTCTTCCTCTACGAAACTTCCATTGGTCTCATCGCGCTTGAGAGTCTCTGCCGTCCAGACTTCGCGAGACTTGAGTTGATGCTCTCTGAGATCTTCTACCAACCGTTTCACAGCAAAATTGCAGGCGACCTTCGCTCCAACACGAGAGAAGGCTTTCGACCCCGCCCCATCAGAAACAGCGATGATCGTCCATGGCCCGCTCGCGGTAAATTTGAACCAATCATCGCAATTGGTTCCTTCATGTTTATGCTTTTTCCCGCGCGCGCGCGCGCCGATGAGTTTCAAGCCCTCCGGCGAGACCCCGGCATGGCTGTCATATTCAGTGTGCTTATCCGGATCATCCGGCACTGGCAGGTATTTCCATTGCGGGGCTAATGACGGGGTGGTGCTGGCTTCAATTGATGGAGTGGCGCTGGTTTCAATCTCAGATTCTTCTTTCATAGTCTCACCATTGATACTGGTTTCAGTGTGGGTCACGGGAGCGATAATAGTTGTCTCATCGAAGAGTTCATTTTGAGCGCGGACAACGGTAACTTCAGATGAGTCATCGGGAACGGCTGAAGTAGTCTCCCGCTGTCTCGTTATCGCTAAAGGTTCGGGAGGTTTCGGCGAGGGCGGCGGCGGCGGCTCCGCCTCTGCTTTGGCAGGAGGCTGTGGAGTTTCCGCGAGAGGCCGAGCTGCCGGTTGATTTACGGGGGACGGCGCGGCCTTGTGTGGTTCTGCATTATTGATGCCCTCATAAAATGTTGCGGCTTTATGCGCCATCATTTTCGGCAGCTCGCCCTGCTTTTGTATATACTCCTGCAAATGAGTCCACCGCGCCTGTAAGCTGTGATTCGCTTTCAATTCCGGCGGGCGCTTGATGCCCCAACGTATCACGTCTATCAACGGGTCAGCCAACGCTGCGATGAGCTTCTCCATCTGAGCCGGATCGTCGCCGATCTGCCCCGTGATAATCGCCCAATCCTTGCTTCTGTGGCTTTCTTTAGCTTCGGGGAGCATTCCCATTCTCCAGAGAATGGCTTTAACAATTTCCTCACGCGATAAGTACATATCTTAACTTGTCCTTCTCTGCTGACCACCTTTCCCGTGATCTGCTTGCGGCATCAATTTAATGAAGCAATTAGAGCGCTTAGAGCTGACTGACGAGCCAGATTAAGCTCAAGAGGACTGCGGCATATTGTCCGGCCAGAATATCATCAGCCATAATGCCCAGCCCGGACTCCAATGCCTCAAGACGCCGGATTGGGTAAGGCTTCCAGATGTCGAACAAACGAAACAAGACGAAACCGGAGAGAATGATCCACAGGCCGACCGTGACGGGCACAAACATAAAGGCGATCAACTGTCCGGCCACCTCATCAATCACGACCGCCGCCGGGTCTTTGCGTTCCAATAAAACTTCTGCCCGCGAAGCGGCCCAGATTCCGGCCAAGGTAACTACCAACACCAGTATCATGAGGAAGGTCGTATGAAAAGCGTGAGTCGCCAGCGCATCCCACCCGTGCGGCTGAATGAGGGATAACAGCTTGACGCTGGCGAACTGGAAAACCAGATACAGAGCGACGCCGATTGCCGCCCCCCATGTGCCCGGAGCGAGAGGCAGATACCCGACGCCGCAGGTTGCGAGAGCCAGCGCAAGGTAGTCGCGCGCCGTTCGTTTCCCGCGCGCCGCAAGTTGCCCGACAGCAACCACAGGATGATTCAACTCGTCGCTTGATTCCTTGATGACCGGCATGCAACTAGCTGCTTTAGGGAACGATTTGAATCTGTGGCGGTGGCGGCGGTAGATTCACCGGCGCGTCGGCGACGACTTGATCAAGGCTGCTCGATGTCGTCTTGATGGAACTCGACACCCATTTGAAGAACGCCTTGAGCGTGTCGGGCTGCAAGTTGTTTAACTCTACCACGATCTCTGTCACGCGCTTGAGCATCGCCGAATCTGCGCCCGGGCCTGCCGCACAAGCGATAATATTGCCGACCTTTTTCTGCTTGATTCGATCCGCATGCGCTTCCCAACTGTCAGTGGCCTGCCCATCCGTCATAATAAAGACTAAGGGCTTCCAGTCTCCTTTTTGAGCCGGAGTGGTTTTGCGCACCTCTGTATCTATTGCCTGCTCCAAAAGCTTTAACGCCTCGCCAAAAGAGGTGCTGCCGGAAGCATCCAGATTCGGCTCCTGAAAGGCCATCAGTTCCGTCAACGGGCAGACCTGTTGTGCGCTGCTACTGAAGGTGATAACGGAGAGGAAAGCCGTCTCAAGTGCCTGCGGGTCGCTGCGCAGGTCCGCCACCAGAGCTTTGACACCCTGACGAACGGCTTCGATGGGCTCACCCGACATTGAGCCTGAACAATCTAAAACCAGATATACGGGCAATCTACGCCCCATGGACTCTGACATGTTCGATCTCCTTACTTGAAGTTAAGAAGGAGCATTTCGCCCACCCTCTCCAAGATTTATCACTGCGCAATCACAAATGTTAGCAGGGCGGGCGAAAGGCTCCGAGGCATTATTGTTTCATGCATTCATCATACAGGTCGTTGAATGCGGAACTGGTCTCTTTCGATCCTTCTTTCAGCGCTTGCAGCAACTCCTTCTCTTCATCATCTACTTTTCCGTCGGCGAAAATCAGTTCACGCAGCTTCTTCGCTTCCGCCTCATCAATCACGCCGTCTTCAAGGATGTTCTGTTTCAGGGATTGATAAAACAGATCATTGAATTCCTTGCTGCTCGATTGTGCCTCGTTGTGCAGCTCGATGAGGAAATCTATCTCTTCCTGATCAACGACATTGTCCGCGAGAATCTCTTTTTTCAGCAGTTCTGCTTCCGTCGCGTCAAGCGTACCATCCGCGAGTAAGACAGCTTTCAGTAATTTCTTCCAATCGGCCATATGATTTTCCTTTCGGTTGGTTGTTCTGGGTTGTGGCGAGCGCTATTCGTTCATTATTTGCTCTACCTGCGATTCCGAGAGGTCAAACTCGGACTGCATCTTCTTTAAGATTTCAAGCTCATCCGGGGCAACATCTCCATCCGAAGCGCAAATCGAGAGGCACATTCTGAAGGCCTCAACTTTTTGCTGTTGATGAGGCAACATGCGGGCGATGGCTCTGATCCTCGCATCAGCCCCTTCGGTTGAGATAGCGTGCAAGCTGCGCCGGATCATGCTCGACATCTCGGATGGCGGTACTTTGTTCAACTGCGGACGAGTGTAAACGTTTCTCAGGAAATCCTCAATCTCATCATCTTCGACGACACCGTCAGCGGCGATCATGATTATCATGGCTTCGACATAGGCTCGCGCCTCGGATTCTTCCGTGCTACTTCGTTTACCTGTCAAGCGATCTAAGATGCCCATAAGATTTCTCCTTCAAGTGGGTGCTGACATTTGTTGAGAGACTTACCGGTGGCTTGCATAAAGCAAGCCATGAATATTTCAGCCCTTCTTCTAAACGTTATCCGCTTGAGGATGAGGCAGGCTGCCCTTCATCTCAAACGGACTCGGAATCTTTCCGATCCCCGGCCTTAGATGACAATGCTCTGCACGATTTTCTGTCCACCGGGCATCACCAAAGTAAACTCAGTCGTTCCAGCCGGCACGTTAAAGTCCAGCAGAGCTGGGAGGCCGTCGCTGTAGGAGCCTACCCCGTTGGGTGTGGCGTGATTACCGGCGCTATCTAAAATCTCTGCTGAAGGGGCGAGAATCATATCTGAAGAAACAACCTCGGCAAAGATTTCCTCAATCTTCTGCATTTCAGCAGCCATCTTGTGATCCCACAAATCTATCACTTGACCATCGGGAGATTTCAGTCCGCCATAATCGAGGTCGTCGAGCGCCTCCATCTGCCCTTCGTCCACTTCTTCGCCGATGCCGATCAGCACCAACTTCACGAACTGTCGCTGACCGCTGGCAATTTGTTGGGCGAGCTTGAGCGAAAAGTCTTGCACTTCCGCAAGGTCTTCGATGACGCCGTCAGTGATGAAGATAAAGATAGACCAAGGGGCGTCCGGAAACTTGGTTTCGGTAAAATACCGGACAGCGGGCAGCAATTTGGTGCCCGTGCCGAACTGCTTTGGCGCAGTGAAGGTCTTGGTCTTGACGGTGGCGGCGTCCATATCCCCAATCTCTTCGACGTTTATCCCGCCCGGCCCACAGGCCCAGTAAATTACGGTCGTATTTCCATCGGTATCGAAATTAGCAAGATACGAGGCGATAGTTTTCACCACGGGTTCGACGACGTTCGGCGTGCTGGGAGCAAACAGTGCGGAGACGGCGGCGCTGGCGCCGAACATCTGCTTCATTGAAGCCGAACCATCAATGGCGAGACCCGTTTGCGCTCCCTCGACCGCAGGCGTCATCAGAATCGTAGCCTTGACACGCAACGACCCATCGGGCTGCGTCCAGACATTAACTTCACCAAACGGTTCCACTACTTGAGGACTCGGTATTTGCGCCATACTATTTATTTCCTATCCTTGAGAAGGATTGATCTCAAAATCTTCAGACCCCGTGCCCGGACCTAAATAAGCATCGCACTTAGGACACATAATTGATTCAATATTATCGGGCGAGCAAAATAACCCGCCACAGGGACAGACGCCGATATTCCGATTCACACAATAAGGGCAACCGGGCACCCCGCTTAAGAGCGAGGTATTGATCGGCGGCATAGCTTCGGCGTCACTTTCATCCAGAGTTTCCAAACGATGCGAGGCGACGGCGTCATAGCGGTCTTCATACTCGCGCCGCACGTACCTCATCAGATAAGGCTGTCTGTTATTACTGCACCGGGCGTGGAGGAAGACCTGGCGCGGCGCGCCGGTCGAATAACCTTCCTGCTCGAGGGCAACCTGCATGGCATCAAGGGGCAGCGCGGGCATCGTGCTCAAAGGATTATCAGGCGAGGCGTCTACGGTGACGCTCACGCTCATCGCCTGCACCGATGCCGACAACCAGACAAAACATTTACGGATCGCTTCGGGTGTCAGGTCAGGCATCAGCAACACCTTGTCCGTGATGCGATAGAGAACCTGTATCTCCACGTCCGGGCCGCACCCGATAGCATACAGGTTCGCCACTTTGGGATTGTTTGCGAGTCTGATGGCATCTGCCGCCTCTTCCCAATCATCCGTCGGCTGCCCGTCCGTCAACAGGAAAACTAAAGGCTTGTAGTCGCCTTTGGTGGTCTGAGTCGTCTTCACCACCTCGCGTTGAATACATTCGACGAGCAACCGCAGCGCCGCGCCCAAAGCCGTTCCGGGACGGACTGAAAGCTGCGGCGGGTTGAAAAGCATCAACTCGGTTAAAGGCACAGTCTGGCGCGCCACGCGCGAAAAAGTGATCACGCTCAGGTAAGCAGTTTCTAAAGCGAGCGGATTCGAGCGCAGTTCATCAATCAGGGTCTTGACACCCTGTGTTACAGCTTCGATAGCCGGTCCGGCCATTGACTCGGAACAGTCGAGAAGCAAGTAAACGGGCAGGCGTCTGGAAGCGTCAGCCATTATTCGATTCTCCTATCCGATCCCCCTGCCGACTTCAAAGCTTCCCTCTCCGTAACGATCCGTCTTGTTACACCAAGGGCAAGTTAATGACAGAGTGCCCGCAGCCAGAGGGCAGCAATGGACATGCCCGTTGCCGCACATCGCCCAAACAGGGTTTTGACAATATGGGCAGGGCGCAGCATCTTGAAGATTATCAGCAGAAATTTGCAAATTCATTTTACCTTGCGCTGTTTGATCGAATTCAAAATCATCTACGCGATGCGCAGCGACCGCTTGGTAAATGGCGTTTCGACCTTGACCGTGGCCGACCTTGCCATAACGTAAAATGTAAAACCCGCGATTCTTGACGCAGCGTGCATGGATAAAGATATAACGGTCAGGATCAGGAGCGCCGCGTCCATCACCGGCCTGCGCCACCTGAACATTGTCCGGTAGGTTAGGTAGCCCGAGCCCCCGCTCCCCTGCTCCCTCTATCTTCTGGCTCGCCGTGGAAACAGAGGCCGAGACCCACTTGAAGAACTCTGAGAAGGATGCCGGTTCTGTGTCTTTGATGACGAGCACCGTCTCGGTGATACGGCGCAGCTTGTTGATATCCACATCTGGCCCGCAAGCCAGCGCGATGACATTAGCCTTTTTTCCCACGACGGTCGTGCGCACCTGATCGGCCACTCTCTCCCACTCGTCTGTCGGCTCACCATCGGTCAGCAGAAAGCAGATTGGTTTATAATCTCCCTTTTGCTGCGCCGTGGTCTGGACCAATTCACGATCCATACATTCGAGCCACAACCTCAGCCCCGCTCCGAGAGATGTGCCTGAGCCAAGTTTTAATCGTGGCATCTGGAATTTAAGGATGTCGGTCAGCGGCACTACTTGTTGCGCGCTGCTGGCAAAAGTGATCAGGCTAATGAACGCGCTCTCCAAAGCCATCGGGTTGCCACGCAGTTGGCCGATCATCGCGGCCAGTCCTTGATTGACCGCAGTGAATCCATCCCCGGCCATGGACTCGGAGCAATCAATCAACAAATAAACAGGTAACCGCCTGTAATAACTCATCGCTGAGGTACTCCCCCTAGCTGGAGATGACTACTGACTGCCGAATGCGCTGCCCTGAGACTTCGAGTTCAAACCATTCTGAAGCGGCGGGCATGGTGAAAGTGACTTTCGCCGGTAGGCCATCGGAAAAATTTCTGACCACCTGCCCGGAAGAATCAACAAGACGCGCCGATGGAGCGACGATCATATGTTCACTGACGACCTCTGCAAAAATTTCTACGATCGTCCGCATGTCACGCGCCATCTTGTGATCCCAGACATCTACATTTGTTCCCGAGTCCAGATCATCAAGCTCTTCCATCTGCTCCTCGTTGACCCCTTCGCCGATGCCTATCAGCACGCATTTGAGGGGGTTGCGTCTTTTAGCCTGAATGTCCCGGCATAATTGGATCGTGTATTTTTTGACTTCCTGCAAATCCTGTAGCTCGCCATCGGTGATGAAAATGTACATGCCGTTTTTGGCATCCGCGAAACGGTCGGCAAAATATTTCACAGCCGGAGCCAGCACCGTCCCGGCTCCGAAAGAGACTTTGGTCGGGCCGGTAAAGGAGGCGCGTTCGCAATCCTCGGCGGTCAGATCGCCGATGACTTCGATTTGGCTTCCATCCCCGCAAGCCCAGTAGATCACCGTCGTGCCGCCGTCCGCGTCAAGGCTGGACGCTAGATATGCTGTCACCTTGCGTGCCAGCGGTTCAATCTCATTCGTCGTCCATCTGCGATAGCCGCGCTGCACCAGGTCCGCTTTGGCCTCGTCACTGAGCACCACATAAGTTTCGCCCTGATGCTTTATTAATTCGAGCCATCCCTTAGTCTGGTATTCCTGTAAAAGCGGAGTCGGCGGGTCTCCTTGCGGGCCATCCGAAATTCCCTTGCCGAACACGTCCGACATCGAGCCGCTGGCATCAATCGCCACGCCCGTTTGCCAACCTTCCGAAGCGGTTCCGGTCGGTTCCATGAGAATCGTAAACATCACTTCCACATCACTTTTGACGCGCTTGACATTGATCTCTCCGAACTCTTTAGCGACCATGCCGCTGGGCATCTGATGGCTGCGCTCTTCCTCTGACTTTCCACCACCAAACAGGCTCTTAAAGAAAGACATTGATGAACTCCTTTTTCCGAAACTTATTTCTGAGCGGCAAAAGTTAATTCCACACGACGATTCTGCGCGCGGCCTGCCTCGGTGCCATTGTCCGTGACCGGCTGCTGGCTGTTATAGCCACGAACATTCACCTTGAACCGCTCATTCAGTCCGCCCCTTCGCAGTTGACCGGCAACCTGTTCAGCGCGTGCTTTGGAAAGCTGCTGGTTGTGCGCATCCGAGCCATTGCTGTCAGCATGTCCCCCGATATTAACTGCACCCTGCCTGCCCTCCACCTTTGACAGGAAAGCCTTGAGCTTAGCCGCGTCTGCCGGAAGCACTCCGGTGCTATTGGAAGCAAAGTGAACCACTTCCTTGAGCTCAGCCGCTCCGGTTGTCTCAGCCGTCGGAGCAGTAGTAGCGTTGGCGGCAGACTTGGCAGGCTGTTTATTGTCGCCGGACGATGGCGCACCGCCTTCAGTCACGGCGGTGCTCGAATTCGTCGGCGCGGTAGTAGACTGTTTCGGAGCGGGAGTCGTCTGCCCGGTGGCGACGCCTTCTCTGGCAACAGCATTGGCATTGGCTGTGTCTGACGATGAGCGCCGGTTCAGCAGAAAGTAGGCTGAGACCCCGCCCGCGATGACCAGCAGGAGGATAATCAACCCTATGATTTTCCCCCACCCTTTTTTTTCGGGCGAGGAGTCCAACATGTCGTAGGTATCATCTTTTGGCGACATGAATCCCTCCTCTATTTGTTGGGTAACAGCACGGTCTGACGAATCTTCTGGCCGAACACTTCAAGCTCGAACCACTCGGCGGCAGGTGGCAAACTAAAAGCGATCTTGGCCGGAACTCCGTCCGAGTACGTTTTGACTATGTTGCCGTCTGAATCATAGATCGTGCCGGTTGGCGCGACGATCTGGTTTTCATTTACTACTTCTGCGAAAATTTCTACCAGCCCGCGCATTTCTTTAGCCATCTTGTGATCCCAGATGTCTATCTCAGTGCCGGTATCGAGGTCATCAAGCTCTTCCATCTGCTCTTCGTTGACCCCATCGCCCAAGCCTATCAGCACGCATTTAACCGAATTGCGCTGACCGGCGGCGATCTCTTTGGCAAGCTCGGTCGTGTATCTTTTAACTTCTGCCAAATCATCCAGCCGACCGTCGGTGAGAAAGACATACATGCCGCGATCGGCATCTTTGAAACGCTCAACAAAATATTTGACGGCGGGCGTTAAGATGGTGCCCGCGCCGAAGGGGACGCTGTTCGGCCCCTGAATTTCCACTGAATGACATTGATCGGCAGTGAAATCGCCCGCCACTTCAAACGCGGAGCCGTCGCCGCAAGCCCAGTAGATGACCGTCGTGCCGCCATCGGCATCGAGGCTCCCGGCCAGATAAGCGATAAATTCCTGCGCGAGCGGTTGCACGATGTTGGTCGTCAGCTTTAAGTAGCCTTTCTGAATCGCGTCATCATAAGCAGCCTTCTGAAAAGATTTGACTCGCCGCCCGTCCTCCACGCGAGTGGCTATCCACCCGCGCTTTTCGTAATCTTTAGCTATCTCCGGCGGAACTTTGCCCTCCAACATTCGCCCATACCAATTCTTCATCGAGGCGCTGGCATCCAGAGCGACACCGGTTTGCCATCCTTCAGCTTCCTTCCCCTGCGGCTCCATCAGGATCGTGCATTGCACCTGTATCTCTGCGTTTGTCTTGCGGACATTGACCTCCCCGAACTCTTTGGCCACAAGGCTGCTGGGTAACTGGTGGCTGGTGGAATCGGCGACTGGGCTTGGAGTCTGCGGCGGTGCGGCGCCCGGAGCAGGTTTACCGAAAAGGCGATCCAAGATTGACATGTCTTTCTCTCCTCAACAGACTTACGGGCGAGCGAGTCCTTCAGAAATATCCTGTGTGACGCTGCCGCCAGAAAACTCCAGCTTAAAGGATGTCGAACCTGCCGGCAGCACGAAGCGCAGCAAAGCCGGGACGCCGTCTGCATAATCCTTAACCACCTGACCGGAACTGTTGAGCGCACGCCCGCTGGCGGCGACGATGGTATGCTCGGAAACCACTTCGGCGAAGATTTCCTCAATCTTCTTCATCTCGCTGGCGAGTTTGTGATCCCACAGGTCTATGTCGTCGCCCTCCGGGTCTTTCAGGCCGCTGCCTTCAAACATGTCGTCAAGTTCTTCCATTTGCCCTTCGTCAACTTCTTCGCCGACGCCGATCAGCACCAATTTGATAAAGTGGCGCTGGCCGGAGGAAATCTGTTGCCCGAACTGCAAGCAGAACTGCTTTACGTCATCCAAATCTTCGATAATACCGTCGGTGACGAAAATAGCGATGCCCCATTTGGCGTCTTTGAATTTGTCGTCCACAAAATATTTGACGGGCGGCAAGAGTTTAGTTCCCCTGCCCCACAGGTGGGGTTTGACGCCGTTGATCGCCAGGGTTTGAGCTTGCTGGCTGTCAAAATCCCCGATCTCTTCG
>JACMLC010000029.1 GCA_014379795.1 Pyrinomonadaceae bacterium | reverse complement strand
TTCAACGGCTGACACCAAACATCAAAGAATACCTTAACCGAAGCAAAACGTCAGCCCGCCATGATTAGTCCCAAGTCTCAAGTCCCAAGACCCAAGTCTGAAGACCGTTTTGACTTGGGTCTTGGGACTTCGGGACTTGAGACTATGGAACGAGCTATCGAAGAATATCGCGTCACGGACGAGCCTTATTATCTGGCCGTCGCGCGCGAGGTGGAATTATTTGAAGCGGCGCACGCGGCACGGCTTCCCGTGATGCTCAAAGGGCCGACCGGATGCGGCAAGACGCGCTTTGTAGAGCACATGGCATGGCGTCTGAATCGCCCGCTGATTACGGTAGCCTGCCATGAGGATTTGTCCGCGACAGACCTTGTCGGACGGTTTCTGCTCGAAGGCGACGAGACCATCTGGCATGACGGGCCTTTGACTGCCGCCGTGCGTCATGGCGCGATTTGTTATTTGGATGAAGTCGTCGAAGCGCGCAAAGACACGGTCGTTATCATTCATCCTTTGACGGATGATCGCCGCCGCCTGCCGATTGAAAAGCGCGGCACGATTTTGGATGCGCCGCCGGAATTCATGCTCGTCGTCTCTTACAATCCGGGCTATCAATCTATCTTGAAAGACCTCAAACAATCCACGCGCCAGCGTTTCATCGCGCTGGAATTCGATTACCCGCCGCCGGAGCTGGAAATCGAGATCGTCGCGCGCGAAGGCGGCATAGACGAAGGCACCGCAGGCGATCTGGTTTTGATCGGGCAAAAAGTGCGAAACCTGCGCGGGCATGGACTGGAAGAAGGCGTCTCGACGCGCCTCCTGATCTACGCGGCGCAGATGATCGCGCTCGGCATCCCTTCCATCGCCGCCGCAGACGTGGCGCTCTGCTCGCCCATCACAGACGACCGCGAATTGCAGCGCAGCATCCGCGAAATCATCACGACGGTGATTTAGGTGTTTGGAAATAAAGCTGTAAGCTTGCCTTTGATTCTTTCGAGTAGGAAGAGAATAAATATTTCTTAGCGCCCTTTGCGTCTTAAACCTTTGCGGGCTTTGCGATAAAAAAGCAATTAAACGCAAAGTCCGCAAAGGTTGTAAGACGCAAAGATCGCAAAGAATTGTTTGTTCATCTCTCATGCCTTTGTCATCACCGAATGTCAATAACCGGCGAAACACGCGAG
The DNA here is from genome assembly GCA_014379795.1 of Pyrinomonadaceae bacterium. GTDB lineage: Bacteria > Acidobacteriota > Blastocatellia > Pyrinomonadales > Pyrinomonadaceae > JACMLC01. The sequence continues at coordinate 2,760 of JACMLC010000029.1, read as the reverse complement.
AAGAAGTTTGCAGGAACCTGGGCTTGGCTGTTTCCTCTGACATATCTCGCACACATCGCGGAGGAATACTGGGTTGGAGAAGGTTTCCCGGCGTGGTTTTCCAGATTAAGCGGAGTTGAGTTGACGCCCGCGCGTTTCCTTGCGCTTAACCGCTTTGCATTGGCGCTGATGGCGGTCGGCATTATCCTCGCTCTGACGGTTCCGCCTTTAAGATGGCTGCTTATTAGCTTCGGCACGGTCATTCTCATAAACGCTCTGGCGCACGCGGTCGGCAGCGCCGTGACGCGCTCATACTCTCCCGGCCTTATCTCAGGACTGCTGCTGTGGCTGCCGCTGGGCGCGTTGACCTTGCGACGCGCGTGGATACTCAGGTCGCGCAGAGCCTTCTGGTCAGGCGTTATGGTGGGCGTCCTGCTGCACGGCATTATTACTGTGCTGGCCTTGAGCGGTGGCAGAGCATAAAGAGGCGCGAAACTGTTATTGGATTGAGCTATGTGGATATCTCTCCTGAGCGTGCTTATTGTTGTTTCGGCAGCTCTCACAATCTCTGCCGAATATCACGGCCCCAAGCGTCACGTTTACCTTTTCAAACCGCTCACAGTCATTCTTATCATCTTGCTTGCCTTCATGCCGAAATATCCGGTCGCGCCGTTTTACAGGTACATGATCGTAGCGGGGCTGGTGTGTTCACTGGTGGGCGATATGTTTTTGATGCTACCGTCGAATCGTTTTATTCAAGGACTGTTGAGCTTTCTCGTCGCGCACATTTTTTACATCGCCGCTTTCGCGTTTTCAGGAGAACGCACATTATCAAAATGGGCGGCATTGCCATTATTGATTTATGGCGTTGTGATGGTGTGTTGGCTCTGGTCTTTTTTGGGAAAGATGAAAGCGCCGGTCATCATCTACATGCTGGTGATTCTGTTGATGGCATGGATGGCCTTGAGCAGGTATTTAGAGACAGGAGTGAGCGGCAGCTTCTTAGCCGCGCTCGGCTCAATTTTCTTCCTCGCTTCCGATTCCATCCTCGCCGTCAATAAATTCAAATCAGGTTTTCGCAGCGCACAGCTTCACATCCTTATCACATATTTCATGGCGCAATGGCTGATTGCCCTTTCGACTTGAATTGCCTAAGCTTGTAAGGCGATGAACGAACGCGAAAATATATCCGGCGCTGAGACGGAGAAGCGTGAAGAGACTGCCGCTGCGCCGCCGGTTGAGCATGCTTTGCGTGCACGCTTGCGTGCGGTCAAGAGCGTCACGGAGCGACGCTACCTCGGGCGTCTAGTGCGCGAGCTTGGGATGTTGCAGGGCGATGTGGCGCGGGCTGCTTTGGAGACGAGCGCGCTGATCGCTGGCGTCAGCTTTCGTGCGAGCTTGGAATTTCTGCGCGCCGCGCCGGAGGCTGCGCGTGTGTTGGAGGCGGAAGAGCTTCATTCGTGGGGCGAGATGGGGCGACGGCTGGCGATGGGCGATGTGGAGACCGCCACCGCGTTTTTTAATGATGGAGTAAAGCAATTACAGCATGTGCCGCCAGCCGTGCGTGCGCTTATTTTCCAGGTGTGCGCGCGACAGATGACGCTCTCAAGCTCTGTGGCGATGGAGACATTTAGCCGCGCGCCGCTCCTTGCTCAGCGCATCGCTGACAAAGAGTTGCTGCGCTCTGTCTTTGAAGTCGCGGCGGAGATCGCGCGCCGCTCTGCACGGCACAGCGCGGATTTTCTGGACGTGACGCCGAATGTCACCGCGCGCATGCGAGAGTTTGAAAAGGACGAAGCGAGCGTCTCCCGCGCAGCCGTCAATTTGTCCGCAGCCTTTGCCGCGCGTGCGGGCGGTATCGCGGCGGATGCCTGGACGGCTTTGCCGGAGGCCACAGCCGGATTGAGCGCAACTCAGACGCTCAGGCTGTTGCAAAGCGCGGGTGAATTTTTGGAGCGCGGCGGCGGCGCAGCCTTGCATGTCCTGCGCACAGGCGGCGACGTTCTGCGCGCTGTGCCGGAAGCCTTCGATGCGTGGATTGCATTGCTGTGGACTATCTCCACACACGGCAACGCCGCGCTGGTCGCGTTCGTGCGCGTCAGTCCCGCTTTCTTTCAAACGCTCGCGGCGGATAAGAATCGCAAGCGCGCGGTCGAGCTGGCCTTGCGCGCCATCAAAGCCACACACGAAGTCGCGCTGGTTGACGGCGAAGCCGCGCTCGCCTGTTTTCGCTCAAGCTTGCGTGCGTTGCGCGGCGTCTCTATCGAACAGTTTGAAGAATGGGCGCGCGATGGCTTGAAGGCAGCGGCGGCGAGCGATGCGCGTGCGCGCAGAAGTTATTACGCGCTGGAAACACGGCGGTCAAGCGAGGCTTTGCACAGCGGCGGGCGTGGCCTCTCGCTCGAAGAAGTGCAGCACACTCTAAAACTTTACGTCGAAGCTTTGACCGGGCGCGTGGTCGAAGTCGCTCCGCTCGCGGCTGTGCCCGACGAAGCGCGAATCGGCGACGGGCGCACGATTCATTTGCCGTCAATGGTCGCGGAGTTTGATGACGAAGAGCTTGATTTTCGTCTCTACAAAGTCCTCGCCGCGCACGCCGCAGGCCAGATAGAGTTCGGCACGCACGACCGCGAAAGCTCAGACCTGCGCGCGGCCTATGCTGCCATCGCGGAAGTTTATGCGGAAGAAAATGCGGACGCGCGCGATGCTTTCGCGCTCGTGCGTGCCGAACTCTATCTGGCCTGCGGCATGCGCGGCGAGGACTTTGTAGAGCCGAAAATC
>JACMLC010000028.1 GCA_014379795.1 Pyrinomonadaceae bacterium | reverse complement strand
TATATTTTGTATATACACCGTATATAATTTGGCTAAAGTCAACTTTCTGTTGTGCCATGTAGCCACTAGCTTTAGCTAGTGGCAATTTATTAACTATCAATTTGGTTTAATAGAGCATTTATTCTTTAACCAAGAGATATATCTAAGGGAGTTAAAAACCGATTATGGCCGTTGCCTCGCCGAGGCCGCCCGCCACGCCGACACGCGCAAGCTTGCCCGTCGTTGTTCAAACGTCCGTTGAAGCGGATGCGGAATGGTGGGTCGAGCCTGTTAAGTGGGTCGCGCTCGCGGTTTTTATCATCGTTCCGATTTTCGCGCTGCTGGTGCAACCGCTCGCGGGGCGTGTGGTGTGGACGATAGTGGTTGCCGCCTTACCGCTCTTTATCGTGCTGGTCGGCTATCATCGCTGGCGTCGCATCTGTCCCTTAGCCTTCTTTGCACAGATACCTGTGCGCCTGCGTCGCCCGGGCACGCGCAAGGCTTCCGACTGGCTGGAACATAATTACTACTACGTCGCGTTCACAGTCTTTTTCGTCTCGCTGTGGCTGCGCCTGATTGCGACCAACGGCGACGGTCTTTCTATTGCTACCTTCTTTGTGTTGATTACGCTGGCGGCTTTGATCTTCGGCGCGTTGTTCACGGGCAAGACGTGGTGCAACTATATCTGCCCGCTCTCTTTTATCGAAAAAATTTACACGGAGCCGCACGGCCTGCGCGAGACGAATAACTCGCAATGCACGAAATGCACCGCGTGTAAAAAATCCTGCCCCGACATCAACGAAGAGAACGGTTACTGGAAAGAGATCGAATCGCGCGCCAAGCGTTTCGTGTATTTCGCTTTTCCCGGTCTCATTTTCGGATTCTATTTTTACTATTACATGCAGTCTGGAACGTGGAGCTACTATTTCGGCGGAAGCTGGACGCATGAGCCGGGGATGATCTGGCGGGCGTTTCTTCCCGGCAGCGATGCTCAAACCGCAGGGTTTTTCTTTCTTCCGGTCGTGCCGCGTGCAATAGCTTCGCTCCTAACCTTGGCTGCGTGCGGGATGGCGTCTTATCTTCTTTTTGGAATCCTTGAAAGATACGTTGGAGTGTGGCTCAAACGGCGCGATGCAGAGACGGACGCGGCGCGCGTGCGGCATGTGATGTTCACGCTCGCGGCTTTCACGGCCTTTCTTACTTTCTACACGTTCGCGGGCGCGCCGACTTTGTGGAGGCTGCCATGGGTCTTTCCGCATCTCTTTTTGATAGCGGTGGCTTTGACGGCAACGCTGTTTCTGACGCGCCGTTTGAGCCGCAGGCAGAAGGAGTTTGCGGAAGAGACTTTGGGGCGCAGCATCATCAAACGCTGGGCCTGGACAGACATGCAGCCGCCGAAGGATTTGCACGAGGCTTTTCTGATTCACACGATTCGCGCGAAGGAGAGCGCGCGTGGCGAGGCGCATGTGCTCGAAGCTTACAAGGATGCCGTGCGCGAGACGGTGGATAACGGTTTTGTGACGCGCGAGGAAGTACAGCTTCTGGAATCCCTGCGCAATCAGTTGCACATCAAGAAGGCGGATCACGAAAAAGTAATGTCCGCGCTGGCCGAAGAAGAGCGCGCTTTAATCTCAGACCCGACCAAGCAGATTTCCGCAGAGAAGCGTTTGCAGCTTGAGACTTATGCACGCGCGTTGGAGCGTTATCTACAGCGCGGGCTGGGAGCGGAAGGCGGCCCGGACGACAGTTTTATACAGCAACTGCGCGACGAATATCGAGTGACCAAGGACGAGCATGCGGCTGTGTTGGATGACTTGATGGGCGGTGAGCAGGGCATGGCCTCGCGCGTCGGGGAAGAAATCAGCCTCATTGAGCGCGCCGCGCAAACCATACAGGCTCTGGAAAGAAAGCCCGCGCCGACGAATGATTTTCTCGCGGAGCTTTTGCGCCGCCGCCGCGCCCGCTCGATAGACAGGTTGATGCGCGGCCTCAGCTTTACGCTTGAGGACGAGGCCAAACACGATTTGCGCAAAGGACTTTCTTCAAGCAACGATGCGGAGCGCGAATCAGTCATAGAAAGCTTGCGCGCCATCGTGCCGCCCGCCGTCGCCGAACGAATCCTCGCGGCGTACCGCGAATCCATCTCGCTCAAAGCCACTCTGCCGACCCTGACTGACATGCTCTATGCGCGCACGCGCAGCGTTGACCCGTTCGTGCGCGCCGTCGCGCTCTATGCCCTGTGCGAGCGCGACGCGGTGGATACAGAGCTGTTAAGCCGCATGATGCAGGATGAGCACGAGCTGGTGCGCGAGACGGCGCGCATCGTCATCGAGCGCGCGATGAGCGTTGAAGCCAGAGGGACGACCGCGCTGCCGCTCGGCACTGTCGAAAAGATGATCGCGCTGCGCGGTGCGCCCGTCTTCTCGCGGCTCGCGCCGGAGCATCTGGTCGAACTCGCGCGTGCCAGCCGCGAAGATTTTTACGACACGGACGAGAGCCTGTGCGTTGAAGGCGAAAGCGGCAACGAGGTCTTTATACTGCTGTCAGGCGAAGTGAGCATCCTGCGCCGCGATGATGAGGGAGAAGACAGGCTGGTCGGCACGGAAGGCGTCGGCACGCTGATTGGCGAGATGGCCGTGCTCGACCCGTCTCCGCGCGCCGCGACGGTCATAGCGACAGCAGGCGGCGTCCGCGTCCTGCGGCTTAACGGCGAAGCCTTTCGCGAGGCGCTCGAAGACGACCCGGCCATCGCGTCGGGCGTCATCCGCACCCTAGCCCAACGTTTGCGAGCAGTGACCTAAAACAGTTTTAGCCACAGAGGACACAGAGAACACAGAGAGAATATAAGAATTTCAAACTCAACATTTCAAATTTGAGATGCTGAATTTGAAATCGTTTTATATCTCTGTGCCCTCTGTGCCCTCTGTGGCTAATTTTTTTACTTTTGACTTTCAAAAATCTGCCGGTATTTGTCTGGAATGGGAACCGCGCGGCGCGTGTCGAGGTTCATGCAAACGTGAATTTGCGTTGAGCGGGCGCAGAGCGCGCCGTCGCTCGCTCTCTTTGCGGCATAGGCGAACGTGGCGGAGCTGTTTCCGAGCTTTGAGACGCTCATCTCCACCAACACCTCATCGCCGTAGACGAGCGGGATAAAAAACTCCGTCTGCGCCTTGACGGTCGGAAAGCCGATGCGCTCATCATTCATCAATCTGTGGTAAGTGATGCCGCAACAGGCGGCGAAGAATTCTTCGAGCGCGATGTGAAAGTAATGAAAGATGACAGGGTAATAAACCAGCCCCGCCGGGTCTGCATCGCCAAAGCGTACACGAATGCGGGTTGAGAAAGGCAT
>JACMLC010000260.1 GCA_014379795.1 Pyrinomonadaceae bacterium | reverse complement strand
GATACGTTCGTACTCGTCCGTCCAGCTTTCCGGTTTAGTGAAAGCGTGATTCTCTGCCGGATAAAACATCACTTCAAAATATTCGGACTTGCCAAGCTTGATGAGCTTTTCGATAAGCTGCACGCTGTCCTGAAAATGCACATTGTCATCAACCATCCCATGCAAAATCAATAATGGTCGGCGCAAGTCTTCAGCATAAGTAATCGGAGAGCTGCGCTTGTATGCTTCCGCGTTTTTGTCCGGAAAGCCCAGACGCTCCGCCGTATAGATGGGCGAAGAGGCGTAATAGTTTTTCCAGTCCGCGACGGGCCTGAGCGCAGCCGCACATGCAACCCGCTCAGGCGCACGCATCGCCGCCATCTCAGCCATAAAGCCGCCGTAGCTCCCGCCGTACATCCCTACGCGGGTTTCGTCAACAGCATAATTCTTAACGATAAAATCTATGCCGTCGAGGTGGTCTTGATAATCAAGGCCGCCCAAAAAATCATACACGTCCGTCCGCCATTCGCGCCCGTAACCGGCAGAGCCTCTGTAATCTATGTCCAGCACCACGTAACCGCGCTCCGTCAAAATATGATGAAACATAGCCTCGCGGTAATAGTTGTTCCAGCCGTTGATGACGTTCTGCAAATATCCGGCGCCATGCACGAACACAACCGCAGGATATTTTTTCTGCTTATTAAAACCCAAAGGCGTGTAAACGCGCGCCTTGACCATCTTGCCGTCTTTGGCTTTGAACTCTGTAAACTCCGGGCGCGTCCAGCTTATCTGATTAAAGCGTTCGGGCACAGTGCGGGTGACGCGCGCAAGTTTAAGCGGCTTCGTTGTGATGGATAAAGCGTAGATATCGTTTGGCACGTTCCATTCCGAATGCTCGTAGATCAGCATTTCACCGTTTTTCGATAACTGCGGGTCTGTGTTCATGCCCTCTTTAATCGGCATGATTGAAGTGACGCCGTAGGGTGGAACGCCGATGATGGAAAATTCCCGCTCAGCCGTTGAATTATTAGTTGACGAATAGATGACGTGTCTTCCGTCAGGCAGCCACTTGGCCCAATTCACTTCCAAAGCGCCGCAGGTCAACTGGCTTCTGACTGGTAAGAGGACGTTGGGGGGGATAGGGCACCTCTTATTAAGTGGTTTTTCCTGTCTTTCCTTTGTGGCGTCAGCTACAAGCAAAGGCACCAAATCAGGATGGCTGAAGCCATCAAGCGCAGTTCCGTCTATTTTCTTGAGCCGGGTAACGTAAAGATGATTAAAGCCGTCGCGCTCGGAAGCAAAAAGAAGCTGGTCGCCTTTGGGCGAGACCTCCATGATGCGCGAGAGCGGAGCGATCCATTTTGCATCCGTCTCTTCTTCAACCAGCGTGGCCGCACCGTCTGTGATGTTAGCAATAAAAATTTGGCGGCGTTTCGTGTCCCGGTCAATGCGGTCAATGATGAGAGCCATGCTGTCGGGCGTCCAGCGCAGGCCGCGTATGTACGAGACGCCTTCGGGCGCGGGCAGCTTTACCGTCACAGCCTGTTCGGATGTGCCGTCACTCTTGACCACTTGCACGCGCTGCTCTGCCCAGCCGCGCCGGACGGTCGGAGCGGTGACGAACTCGCCTGTGTAGTTAGGCACAAACAGAGCGCGTTGTTTTGAAGTGTCGGAAACGATATAAGCGACGCGCGCTCCGTCCTCCGAAGCCTGTGCGCTGGAGACAGTTGCATTGCCCGCGCCCTGTTGCTGCTGTCCACCGTCTTCATTCTTGCGCGCAGCCGCCGCGCCGCCTTCGCGCGTGAGTTGTACGAGAGAAGTTTGATCCGCATCCACGACGAACAGATTGCCGCCCGATTGATACAGGATGCGGCGCGAGTCCGCGAGCCATTGCGCGCCGCCTTCGACCGCGACCGTGCTGGTCAGGCGTCTCGGAGTGGCTGGCGTCTCATTCAGATTCAGCACATACAAATCGCCGCGTTTGGAAAAGAGCAGGCGGCGCGAGTCCGGCGACCATTCGATGCCCGTGACACTGCGCTCGCGCGCCTCCTGCGCCGCGTCGCGCTGCATCACGCGCTCTTCTTTTCTCTCGCTCGTGCGCGCCTCGTCGCGCGTTTCCGTCTTAGCCGGACGAGACTCTTTTTCCTCATCCACTGCGCGCACCAGCAGGCGCGGTTCGCCGCCGCCGGTCGAAGCAAGATAGAGGTCACGCGGCTCAAGACCGCTCACGCTC
>JACMLC010000259.1 GCA_014379795.1 Pyrinomonadaceae bacterium | reverse complement strand
TGCCGCCGCGCATTTACACCGAGACGGCCATCACGCAGGTGCGCGGAAGCTTGGATTATTTTACGCGCGTCGTGCCGCAGATGATCGAGCGCGCCGGGGGCGGACGCCTGACCGCAGCGCGTCGCGCGCAGATCGATGCTTCAAATCAGAGCGTGATTGCCGCGCTCAATTCTTTCGCAGACTGGCTTGAGCGCGAGCTGCTGCCACGCTCGAACGGAGACTACTCAATCGGCGAAGAGAATTATCGCCGCAAGCTGCTCTATGAAGAGATGGTCGAAACGCCCATCGTGCAACTGATACGCGACGGCGAAAGAGAGCTGCGCCAAACGCAGGAAGAGATGCGCGCACTGACGCAGGAGATTACACCCGGCAGGGATATTGTCTTTGCCCTGCAAACTCTTGGGCGCGACCATCCGACGGCGGACGGCCTTGTCGGAGACACACGCGCAGAGCTTGACCGGATACGCGCCTTTGTGCGCCAGCAAAATATCCTGACGCCGCCCGCGCGCGAAAATTTGAATGTCAGCGAGACGCCGGAATACGCGCGCTCGACCAGCTTCGCTTCGATGGATTCGCCCGGCCCTTTTGAGCGCATGGCGACTGAGGCTTACTACTACGTGACGCCGCCCGATGCGCGTTGGGATGCGCAGCGCAGGGAAGAACACCTGAGCTTTTATAATCGCTATGCGCTGCCCGTCATCTCCATACACGAAGTTTATCCGGGACACTATTATCAATATCTCGCGCTTAAACAGCAGCCGTCGCGTATCCGCACCGCGCTCGGCAGCGCGTCTTTCACAGAAGGCTGGGCGCATTACTGCGAGCAGATGATGCTCGACGAAGGTTTCGGTGGCAACAACCCGAAGCTGCGTCTGGCACAGCTCAACCTCGCCCTGCTGCGTTTGTGCCGTTACCTCGTGGGCTTACGCATGCACACGCGCGGGATGACGTTTGAGCAGGGCGTGGATTTTTTCATGCGCGAGGGTTATCAGGAACGCGTCAATGCAGAGCGCGAGGCGCGGCGCGGAACGCTCGATCCGACCTATCTTGTTTACACGCTCGGCAAGATGGAGATTTTAAAGCTGCGCGAAGAGTGGCGGCAACGACTCGGCGCGTCGTTTCGTTTGGGCGAGTTTCATGACCGCCTGCTCAGCTATGGAATGCCGCCGATCAAAGTCGTGCGGCTGGCAATGCTCGGCGAAGCCAACGGCAGTGACGCATCGCACGAAAGTCTCGAAGAAGATTCGCGCGTCATTGATTTCTCGGTCCTGGCGACGGGAAGTTACAGCAGCTATGAGGGCATGCGCTCGCTGCAATACGTGATTAACCAGAGCGAGTGGCAGCGCGTGTGGCAAGCCGTCGGTAATGACCGCCCCGCTCCCGAAGTAAACTTTAACACGCAGGCCGTGATCGTCGCTTATCAGGGGCGCAAGAACACGGGCGGCTACAGCATCTCTGTCGAAGAGGTACGGCGCGTCGGCACGAGCATCATCGTGAGCGTCACAGAACAAAGCCCGCGTCCCGGAGAAATCACGACCGACGCGCTGACTTCGCCCTTCGTGGTGGTTTCGATTCCCCGCCCGCCCGCAGGCGTCTTTGTAAAGTTTAAAGAGGATGTCATAAAACAAGAACAAAATCGTAACGTAAATCAGCGAAACACTAAGCAACGCAGGCGTTACAGGCGCGGCTCGCGTCGCTATTGAAAACCGGCGAGGCCAACCCCGACGGCGGCATACTTCATCAAAAGCATGCCAAACGAAACGGCTGCGGACAAAGGTTTAGGAAGCAAGGCCCCCCTTTTTGGCAAAAAGACTGACGCGCTCTCTCCCCTCGCACGCGAAACTTATGCGTGCAGTTGATAAAGCAGTATCCGGGGAGAGAGGCACAAAGCTTTCAAAAGAGAGCGATGCGCCCTCCGGCAAGACAGGAACGGCGCGTCGCTTTTTCTTTTTGAGATGAACTTCTGAAGAGCATTTGAAGTCATCATTGATTCGGGTTGAGGAGGAAGAAGATGTTAAGAAGCAGTTATCGTAAGATGCAGAGATTGACCGTGTGGCTGATGGCTGTGGCCGTCTTTGCCATGCCGCTCTCGGCATTCGGGCAGACACAGATCAAAGCTCCGGGTAATAAATACAGTCTCAATGATGATGTGCAGGCAGGGCGTCAGGCGGCTCAGGAAGTCGAGCGACAGATGCCTATGCTGCGCGACGGAGTGGTGGATAGATATGTGGAGGAAGTCGGGCGCAGGCTGGTCGCGGCGATTCCGCAGCAGTTTCAGCATTCACAGTTTCGCTATTCTTTCGGGGTCGTCAACGCGCGTGACATCAACGCCTTTGCGCTGCCGGGCGGCCCCATGTACGTTAATCGCGGCATGATCGAAGCGGCGCGCACCGAAGGCGAGATGGCCGGAGTGATGGCGCACGAGATTTCTCACGTCGCGCTCAGACACGGCACGGCGCAGGCCACCAAAGCGCAAAAGTTTCAGTGGGGCGCGATTGCCGGAGCCATCGCGGGCGCGGTCATCGGCGGCCCTGCGGGCAGCATTATCGGTCAAGGCTCGCAGATGGCTATCGGCACATACTTCTTAAAGTATAGCCGCGAGTACGAGCGGCAGGCGGACATCTTAGGCGCGCAGATTATGGCGCGTGCCGGTTACGACCCGCGCGATCTGGCGAACATGTTTCGCACGATTGAGCAGCAGGGCGGCGGCAGTCGCGGCCCCGAATGGATGAGCAGCCACCCGAATCCGGGCAATCGCTACGAAGCTATCGCGCGCGAAGCGCAGCTCCTGCGCGTCTCTGAAAGACCGAGGGAGGACAGCCGCGAATTCCAACGCATACAGGCGCGTCTGCGCGGCATGTCGCGTGCGCCTTCGATGCAGGAGATCGCACAGAAAACACAGCAGAATCCAAACAACGGCAACGGTAATGGTAATGAAAATACCGGCGGCACGTATTCGAACGGCAACATCGAATTGCCTTCGACGCGCTATCGCACCTACACTGGCGGGAATTTGTTCCGCGTCAGCGTTCCCGCCAACTGGCGCGAAATGTCCGGCGGCCAGAACTCGATCATGTTTGCCCCTGAAGGCGCATACGGCAATCAGGGCATCACGCACGGCCTCATGATCGGCATCGAGCAAGCGCAGGGCAGAAACCTGCAAGAGTCTTCGGACGCATACATACGCGGGCTGCTGCAAAACAACGCATACCTGCGCCAGCAGAGCGGTTATGCACGCGCCAGCCTCGGCGGACGTAATGCCCTGGGGATGCAGCTCGCAGGCAGGTCAGACCTGACAGGCCGCAACGAGATCGTGACCGTCTATACAACGCTGCTGCGTGACGGCAATTTGTTCTACTTCATCACCATCTCGCCGCAGAATGAGAGAAGCACGTACAACGGTGTCTTCAATAACGTGATGCGTAGCCTACAGCTTAATGGCTGATAAGAGCAGTGTTAAAGGCAGTGACAAGTGATAATTGACAAGTGACAAGCAAGAAGAAGTTTTATCTTGTCACTCATCACTTGTCACTTGTCACTGCTCTTTTGCTTCCTGCCACAATGCTTCCATCTCATCGAGCGTCGCGGCATCAAGTGCGCGCCCGCGCTCTTTTAACTTTTCTTCGATATAGCGAAAGCGTTTGCGAAACTTTCGGTTGGTCACTTTCAGAGCGGCTTCCGGCTCGACCTGTAGATGCCGCGCGATGTTGGTGACGGCAAACAGCACGTCTCCTATCTCTTCGCGGACGCGCGTTTGTGCGGCCTCTTCGGTTTCCGCTTGCTCCTTGATGGCTTCGCGCAGCTCGTCAATCTCTTCGTGAAGTTTTGCGAAAATGTCTTCGATGCGTTGCCAGTCAAAGCCGACGCGTGCGGCCTTGGTGGAAAGCTGGTGCGCTTCCATCAACGCGGGGGCTTTCGCCGACACGCCGTCGAGCAGTGATGAATCTCTAGCAGCTTCATCTTTCCCGGCGGCGCGTTTCTCTTCGGCCTTGATGGCTTCCCAATTGCGCAGGACTTCGGCAGCATCGTCTGCCTTGGCATCGGCGAAGACGTGCGGGTGGCGGCGCACCATTTTTGAATGAATCGCTTCGGTCACGTCCCTAATCGAAAAGTCGCCGCGCTCGCCTGCGACCTGTGCGTAGAAGACTATTTGAAAGAGCAAGTCTCCAAGCTCGTCCCTGAGTTCTGCGGGGCGGCCTTCGCGCGCCTCTTCGACCGCTTCAAACGCTTCGTAAGCTTCTTCCAAAAGCATCGGCGCGAGCGTCGCGTAAGTTTGCTCTCTGTCCCAGGGGCAACCTTCGGGCGAGCGCAACCGCGCCATCAATGCAACCAGATCGTCAAATGTAGCAGGCATACGTTAAGTCCCAAGTCCCAAGTCTCAAGTCCCAAGTCTGTTTGATGGAGTCTAAGCTTTTAAGCTAGATGTTCCAAGTCAGGCAGATAGTTTGCAGAGTTGGGACTTGAGACTTGGGACTTGGGACTTAAAACTGCTACCATCCATCGAGAAATCTTACAGACTGTGGAAGAGCAAGAGATGAGCGAAGAACAATCAAACTTTAAAGTCACAGACCGTCGCCTCTTTAACCCGGACGGCACGCCGCGCGACATCGAGCGCGAAGAAGAAACAAGCGAAGCTTCGACCGCTACGGCAGCTCAGGCAAACGTTGAACCTGCGGCTCAAACAGAGCGCGCCACTCCTCCTGCTGCGCCCGCCGAAGAGCAAAGCGAGACGGTTACAGCCGAAGACAGCAGCGCCTTTGCGACGCCGGATGATGAATTATCGGGAATCGGTGGCGAGGCCAGCATTCCGGGCGCGGATGATCCGGCCAGCTTTATCAACTTTCTAATGTCCATCGCTTCCAACGCCGCTTCCGCGCTCGGCATGATGGAGCATCCTGTGACAGGCGAGCGCGGCGTTGACCTGCAACTCGGCAAGCACTGGATAGACATCCTCGGCATGTTGCAGCAAAAGACGCGCGGCAATTTGCACCCGCAGGAGCAGCAGATTTTTGAAGGCTTGCTGTCAGACCTGCGCATGCAATACGTCTCGCTGACCAACACCGCTCCGCAAAAGCCGCGCGGCTTTACAGGCCGCGACATCATAGGCGGGAAATAGTTAGGAGTTCAGAGAGTTTGGGGAGTTTAGAGAGCATGGAATCTGTTTTTACTCTCTGAACTCTATGAACTCCCTAACCCCCCTAAACTCCCTAAACTTTTATGCGATTGACTTTTCTCGGCACGGGCACGTCTACGGGCGTGCCGTCTATCGGATGCGAGTGCGAGACCTGCACATCAACTGACGCGCGTGACAAGCGGCTGCGCGTTTCGATTCTGATAGAGCATGCCGGGCAGACCTTGATTGTTGACACGTCCGCAGACTTTCGCCAGCAGGCTCTTCGTCAGGGCATCAAGTGGCTGGATGCAGTGCTGATTACGCATTGCCACGTTGACCACGTTTTCGGTCTCGACGACATACGCCCCATCAACTTTCGTCACGGCCCCATCGGACTCTACGCCAACCGGGTCGCATGGAAAGACATCCGCCGCATCTTCAAATACATTTTTGAGCCGTCACATTTTGGCGGCGGCTTGCCGCAAATCGTGCCGCACACGGTCGAGCCGGGCGCGACATTTTGTGTCGGCAAAGAATTGGAAGTGACGCCGCTCGAAGTCATACACGGGCGGCTGCCAGTCATCGCCTATCGCTTTAATGATTTCGCTTACGCGACAGACTTGAGCGAGATTCCACCCGCGACGATGGAAGGGTTGCGCGGCTTGGACGTGCTGGTGCTTGATTGCCTGCGCCTGAAGCCGCACGCGACGCATCTCTCGCTTGAGCGTGCACTTGAATATGTCAATCAGCTCAAACCGCGCCGCACGTACCTGACGCACATCGCGCACGATATTAAGCACGCACGCGACTCTCAATTACTGCCGCCGGGCGTCGAGTTCGCATACGATGAATTAGTGATAAATGATGAGTGATAAGTGATAAGAGAAATGCTAAACAGCATGCTTCTTATCGCATCACTTATCACTCATCACTCATCACTTGTCTATGAGACTCTTTCACGGAACTGACAACGCTGA
>JACMLC010000258.1 GCA_014379795.1 Pyrinomonadaceae bacterium | reverse complement strand
GGCCGTGTGCCAGAGCTTGACCCAGAAGGTGCGCGTCTCGCCGTGTATCGCAAAGGTCGAGCCGTCTAGCATCACCGGCACAGGCTCTGCCATCGCGCCCGCGCGCAAGGCTGCCAGCAACTCTGGCACGAACGGCTTGAACTTATCGAACTGCACCAGCACCGCGCTGTCCTTGATCTCAGCCGGAGGCAACTCCACCGGCTCGCCCGATTCCAGCAAGAGGCGCGTTTCAGTTTGCTCGTTGCGTTTTTTGACGATGGCCATAATTCAAATGTCCCAAGACTCAAGTCTCAAGTCCCAAGTCCGAATACTCGCTTTTGACTTGGGACTTGGGACTTGAGACCTATTTTAGCCTCATCTGTAAATGCTCCCGCAAGTCTGCGACCTTGACGCGCACCTGTTCCCAGGTGTCTCTGTCGCGCACGGTGACGGCTTCGTCTTCGAGCGATTGATGGTCAACGGTGACGCAGAAGGGCGTGCCGATTTCGTCCTGCCGCGCGTAGAGTTTGCCGATGCCGCCCGTGTCGTCGTAGACGGCGCGCAAGACCGGTTGCAACGAGCGTTTGATGGCCTTTGCCATCCCGACAATCTCCGGCTTGTTCTTAGCCAGCGGGAGGATAGCAGCCTTGATTGGCGATAGCTCGGAATGCAATTTCAGGATGACGCGCTTCTCGCCTTTGTCATTCACTTTCTCTGTGTAGGCATCCATCAACACCGCCAGCACTGTGCGATTGACTCCGGCTGCGGGTTCGATGACGAAAGGATAAAAGCGTTCTTTCGTCGCTTCGTCAAAATAAGAAAGGTCTTCTGTCGAATCCGGGTTGAGCCGCTTGCCTTCCGCGTCTTCAGGCTTTTTCGAATGCGCCTTGAGGTCAAAGTCCGTGCGATTGGCGATGCCCATCAGCTCGTCCCATTGCCGCTCGTCTTCTTCGCGTTCGGGAAAGAAGCGATAGTGAATGTCAACCGTGCGTTTGGCGTAGTGCGCCAATTCCTCTTTCGGCTGTTCGTAAAGACGCAGGTTGTCCGTCGAGATGCCAAGCGTCAGAAACCAGTTGTGGCAATAATCAATCCATTCCTGATGCACAGCCTCGTCTTCGCCCGGACGGACAAAGTATTCCATCTCCATCTGCTCGAACTCGCGCGTGCGAAAGATAAAGTTGCCGGGCGTCACTTCGTTGCGAAAACTTTTTCCGATCTGCGCGATACCGAAAGGGATTTTCCGGCGCATCGTCGTCAGCACGTTGTGAAAGTTGATAAAGATGCCCTGCGCCGTTTCAGGCCGCAAGTAAGCAAGTGCAGAAGCATCATCTTCTTCAGCAGTCGCGCCGATAGTCGTGCGAAACATGAGATTGAAAGGGCGCGGTTCAGTCAGGTCAGTTGAGCCGCAGTTCGGGCAGCTAGGCTTAGCTCCGACAGCTACTTCAAGCTTATCCGCGCGCAGACGTGTCTTGCATTCGCGGCAATCAACCAGCGGGTCGCTAAAGGTGTCTTCGTGGCCGGAATATTTCCAGACCTGACGGTTGAGAATGATGCTGGAATCAATGCCTTCCATATCATCGCGCTCGTGAACCATCCAGCGCCACCAAGCCTGCTTGACGTTATTGCACAACTCGACTCCAAGCGGGCCGTAATCCCACGCGCTGCCGAGGCCGCCGTAAATCTCAGATGAGGGGAAAACAAAGCCTCGCCGTTTGGCTAAGCTGACGATGGTTTCTATGTTTGGCGCAGACACTGTTCTGTGAATTCCTCTTCCGTCTGATGATTGGTGAATTGTTAATGGTAAATGGTAAACGGCTAAAAGACAAAAGCTATTCATCAATCATCAAGTTAATCGTTGCATGAAAAAAGAGAGGAGCGCATTTCGTTGCGCTCCTCTCTTCGGAAACTTGACCCGCCTGATTTGTGGTGCAAGCTATTTGCTCGGCGCTGGCGCTGTCACGTTGATGTCCACGTCCGTCTTCTTGCCGCCGAAAAGGCCGCCGCGATAGGCCAGAAACAACGCCACCACCACGATGACAAATATCACCAGAATCGCCACCACGCCGACGCTGCTGCCACCGCCGCCGCCATTATCGTCACCCATAAATCCGATCCTCCTTCAAAATGGTACAAGAAAATTGCAGGGGCCTTAAACTATTCTGACAAAGGGGAACGCTTATAAAACAGTGACAGGTGACAAGTGACGAGTGACAAGCAATATCGCTTTTACTTGTCACTTGTCACTTGTCACCTGTCACTGCTTTTTCTTACCTGCGGCGACTACTGCGTCGTCGCGGCTTTCGTTCAGGCGTTGGCTTCACTTGATCTGCGGAGACGGTCGAAGTGGGTTGCGGCGGTTCCGCTCCCTGCGGGACGACCCAGAACTCATAAAAGTCCGTCTCGCGAAAGCCTCCGTTCTGGATTACGATGCGCCGCGAATCAAGGCCGCGCGTGTTGACCAGATAATCGAGCGCGCGTGCGCCGAGACGGTCGGCCTGCCCGAGGCGGCTCGACTTTCCGCCGTAGACGAACAGGTAGCCCGTCGCATCCGGCGAATTTTGCAGCTCGATAGCCAGATTGTCCAGACGCGCCTTGTCATCATCAAAGGCGACGGATGGAAACTCGTCGAACTTGCGCGGCATAGGCGGCCTTAACGGCGGCTTGGTCACATCCACTATCGCCTGCGCCATCTGCCGGCAGGTCGGATCGCCTGAGCCGTCGTCAACTACCAGAATCGCGGTGATCTTCTGCGCGCCCAATCCGGACGAATCAACCGTGACAACATTCGTGCCTGCGCCGCTCAAGATACGCGTCGAAGCAGGGCTGACCGTCCAAGTGTAGTTCAAGGGCTGTGTGCCGCCATAAGCCACATCGGAGCTAAACGTAATCACGTCGCCGTCGTCAACTACCGAAGGCGCGGAGACGCTGACCGGGTACGGGCAGGGTCTCGTGACAATCGTCTTGACGTAATTGAGACAGATGCAATTGCGCTTGCCGCCGACAATGTTGACTTCCTGCGTCCAGCGACGATTCGGGAAAAGGACTTCGACCGTGTGTGGGCCTGCCGGAAGGTCTATGGACTGTGCCGGGTTGTAGGTCAGGCCGTAATCCTTGCCGTCAACAATCAGCGGGTAGCCAGCCGGAGACGTTTTCAAATCCATCCGGCCATAACCCTTTTTGAGTTTCGGTTCTTTTGATTTGGTATCGCTATTCGCCTGCGCTACAGAGCAAGTCAACAGGAGCACGAGGGCGAGAGCGCATGTCACATAGGTTCTTCGCATGATTTTGATAAAGCCCTCCTAATTGGTCATAGCCTGCTTGGCTGCTTTCGAGCGAGTATAACGGCGACGCGCGCCAGCGCCAAGCGCAGCGAGTCCGGTGCCGAACAACAGGAGCGTCGCAGGCTCCGGCACGACTTCAGCGCAATTGGTGACGCAGGGCGGCGAAGACGGGATGCACTTGGGATTGCCCGGAGGGCAGTTATCGTCCGGTGTGCAGATGCCTGTCAGGCAAACAGCCGGAATCAGCGCGAGAAACGGCCACTTGGGAAAACCGCCGCCAGCGATTGGAATATCCGCGCACTCGCATGTTTCGGCGGTCACTTCTGTGACCTCTTCGGTCTGCACCTGTATGCCGCTTGATGCGCCGCCACCCTGTGTAGTGGCAGCGCCATCGGTTGGCGCAGCCGCCCGCTCTTCCTGCGTCACGAGACGAAGCTCCGTAGTGGAGTTTTGCCAGCCTTGACGGGAATTACCGCTGACGACGTTGACGACATCTCCCATCTGCACTGGGCTGGCCTGTACCGAGACAGCCATCATCAGCAGGACGCAGAGTATCGTAGCGATGGGGCTAAAAGCTCGATTCCTCATTTTTAGGAGTCCCTCCTTGGACACTCCAGGCTCGCTTTAATCAGAAGCGGTGCAAGCGTGGATCGCTCGTGGCGCGAGCCGAACAAACGATTAAAAGTTAAAACAGGCTAAAGACAACGATGCTTATTTTCCGTGAAGGGGCCTGATTTGCTGTTGTTGCGTAAGCAAATGACGGGGAGGGCTGGATCAAAATCTCTGCCGGACTTCCCCATGGTTAGGACTCTTCTATAGCCTGCTCGTCGTCAAAAGATCTCTATTTCTTAGCGAAAACCGATGAAGAGGCTTCCTTCATCACTAGAGAAAGACGCCGAATAAGAACTGGATTCCAATTTCGTTGCGTGATTAAACTAGCGTTTACACCCGAATGTCAAGAAAAAACAGGATAATTTGTTAAAAAATTACTTTAAGTTAGAAAGCCAAAAAAAAGGTAAAAGGCAAAAGCACAGCGTGTTGCCTTACTTTTGCCTTTTACCTTTTTACTTTTGCCTTGCTTTAGTCGCCGTCTCCGGCTCCTGCGGCTTCGGCCTGTTGCTTCTCATCGCGCAGCACTGCCTTGCGCGAGAGCTTGATTTTATTGCCTTCTTTGCCGATGCACTTGACCATAATTTGCTGGCCTTCCTTCAGTTCATCACGCACATCTTTGACGCGGCGGTCGGCAATCTCTGAGATATGCAGGAGGCCGTCCGTGCCCGGAAAGATTTCGACAAAGGCTCCGAAATCAACGATGCGCGAGACCGTGCCGAGATAGTTTTCACCAATCTCCGCTTCTGCCGTCAGCCCGCGAATCCTATCCACGGCAGCTTTCGCAGCCTCCGCATCTGCGGTCGCAATCGAAACCGTGCCGTCGTCTTCGACATCAATCTTGGCTCCGGTCTCTTCGACCAGCGCGCGGATGATCTTGCCGCCCGGCCCGATCACGTCGCGGATTTTGTCCGGGTTGATCTTAATCTGGATGATGCGAGGCGCGTAGGGCGCAATCTCTTCGCGCGGCACGGCGATGGCTTTCTCCATCGCGCTCAGGATATGCAGGCGTCCCTTTCTCGCCTGCTCCAGAGCCTCGGCCATGATCTGCGAGTTGATGCCCGCGATCTTAATATCCATCTGAAGCGCGGTGATGCCTTCGCTCGTGCCGGTGACTTTGAAATCCATGTCGCCGTAGTGGTCTTCCGCTCCGGCGATGTCTGAGAGAATCGCGTACTTGTTGCCTTCCATCACCAAGCCCATCGCGACGCCCGCGACCGCGCGCTTCAAAGGCACGCCTGCATCCATCAAGCTCAGGATGCCGCCGCAGACAGAAGCCATAGAGCTTGAGCCGTTCGACTCCGTAATGTCCGAGACGATGCGCAAGGTGTACGGGAACTCAGACTCTTCGGGCAGGACGGGTTCGATAGCGCGACGCGCGAGCGCACCGTGCCCGATTTCGCGGCGACCGGGATTGCCAAAGCGTCCGACTTCGCCGACCGAAAAGGACGGGAAATTGTAGTTGAGCATAAAGCGACGCTTAATCTCGCCGGTCTCAAGATCGTCCATAAACTGCTCGTCGTCTTTGGTGCCGAGCGTCGTCGTCACGAGCGCCTGCGTCTCGCCGCGCGTGAAAAGCGCAGAGCCGTGAACGCGCGGCAGCCAGCCGACCTCGCACGTAATCTGGCGAATCTCCGAGAAACGGCGACCGTCCGGGCGACGGCGTTGATTCAAGATGTCGTCGCGGAAAATAGTTTCCTTGAGATGGTCGAAAATCTTTTTCGCCATCTGCCGCTGTTCGGGCTGGTCTTCGGGATAAGATTCGACGACTTCCTTCTTGAGGGCGTCAACGCCCGCATAAGAGGCAATCTTATCCTGCTTGGTGGTATCGAGAGAGGCGCGCAGGCGATCCGTGTAATTTCGCTCAATCTCGCCGAGCATCTCTTCGTTAAGCACCGGCGCGGTAACTTCGCGCTTTTGAATCTCAAGAGCCTTGTACAGCTCTTTCTGCCAGCGACAGAGACGGTTAATCTCCTTGTGCGCGAGCATCAGGGCTTCGACCATAATCTCTTCGGAAACTTCGAGCGCGCCCGCCTCGACCATCACGATGGCCTCTTCGGTTCCGGCGACGATCAAATTCAGGCGCGACTCGCGCCGCTCGTCATAGGTCGGGTTGATCACGTAGCGTCCGTCTATCAAGCCGACACGCACGCCCGCAATCGGAGTCGCAAACGGGATGTCCGAGAGATAGAGCGCGCACGATGCGCCCGTGATGGCGATCACGTCCGGGTCATTATCCGGGTCTGCCGAGATGACAGAAGCGATGACTTGCGTTTCGTTGCGATAACCTTCGGTAAAGAGCGGGCGGCAGGGACGATCAATCAGGCGGCTGGTCAGGACTTCTTTTTCGTTGGGACGGCCTTCGCGCCGGAAGTAGTTGCCGGGAATGCGCCCGGCGGAAAATTGGGCTTCACGATATTCGACCGTGAGCGGGAAAAAATCTATGCCTTCGCGCGGGTTCTGCGCTCCGACGGCTGCGACAAGGAGCATCGTATCGCCATTGCGTATGACGACTGAGCCGCTGGCCTGTTTGGCGACGCGTCCCGATTCGACGGTCAGCTCTTTGTCGCCAAGCTTGATGGACTCTTTCAAATATTTCTTGACTGGCATAATGTGTTTTGTCTCCTTCAGAGAACTCGCTTCCCTGCTCTTTCGGAAAGGCAGGAGGGTTGCAAGGGCGTCTCATCCGCCCCGGCCTCTCTGGGTGAAAATTGTTAATTAGTCCGGGGCGGGAAGGGTCTGCGCTACGTGAGGCGCAGTAAAATCCCGCCCGGATAAACTCTCTCGCATCAAACTAAAAGCGACGCCGCTTCACCAAGCCATGCCGTGAAGCCTTGCGTCGCCTTAAGTTTTTTTGCCTAGGGCTTTTGCTCGCATCAAGCCTTGCCTTCAGTCATCGCCGTCACGTTCGGCACTGCCGCAAGCTCTTCGAGTAGATGCGAAATGTAAGTTAAAGAGTCGAAGCTCTCTTCTGTCTTTCGACCGTCTAGCGGCGCAGGCCGAGACGAATAACGACCTCGTGGTAACGTTCTATGTCCTTCCGCTTGAGGTAGTCGAGTAGACTCCTGCGCTGCGAGACCATCTTGAGCAGGCCGCGCCGCGAGTGGTTATCTTTCTTGTGCGTTTTGAAATGCTCGGTCAATTCGTTGATGCGCTGGCTGAGCAAGGCAATCTGCACCTGTGGCGATCCGGTATCCGCATCATGTGTGCGGTACTCTGTAACTATTTTTTCTTTGGTTTCTCTGGCTAACGGCATAGCTTTCGGATGGTCCTCCCAGACCGCAGTTTAAGTCCGCTTGTATTACCGGCGGCAACCGCTAAGATTAAAAGACAAAGCAATTTAACACGGCGTTCAGGGACTGTCCAGCGAGCAGCAAGGCGGAAGG
>JACMLC010000257.1 GCA_014379795.1 Pyrinomonadaceae bacterium | reverse complement strand
CCGCAATTCAGGCAAGTCATTTTCGTGGCCTCCAAAAAGATTTGCGATTTTAGATTTGCGATTGGAAGCAGATAGAACCATTTTCAAATTTCAAATCGGAGATTTGGCCTTATCCAATCGAAAATCAAAAATCTAAAATCGCAAATTTCTTAAGCGGCTTCGCCGCCCTTCTGCTCGCCGATCTGTTTGACCACGATGGCGAGGTTGCGCGGGACGGCTGAAAGCACCGTCACCAAACGCTGCGCCTGACAATTGATCAGGAACATAATCTTCGAGATCAACTCTTCCTTCGACGGCAGGCTGGCAATAGCTTCAACATCTTTAAGCTCTACCACCTTGCCTTCGACAATGCCGACCTTGAAAGTAAAAGTCTCCGGGTTGGCTTTGGCGAATTTTGAAATCGCCTTTGACAAATTGACCGGATCGCCGCCTTCGGATAAAGCGATGGCGGTCACGCCCTTGAAATGTTCGGACGCCTGCTCAAAAGGAGTGCCTTCGGCGGCCTTGCGCGCCAAAGTATTTTTGACGACCGAATAGCTCACGCCCGCTTCGCGCAGTTGGTTGCGCAGCTCCTGGTCTTTGGCAACCGTCATCTTCTGGAAGCCGACGAGCATCGCTGCCGCAGCGCGCTGGAACTGCTCCGTGAGGGCGTTCAAATCTTCTTGCTTTTGTGCTCTGGTTTTCATCTCTTTCGCTCCTCACTCCGGCTACTTGACGTATGCCGTTTCGTCTAACAAAACGCCCGGACTCATCGTCGCCGCCAGATTCACTTTCTTGACGTACTTGCCCTTGGCGGTGGTCGGCTTGGCTTTGACGACCGCGTCAATCAGCATGCGCGCGTTGTCTTTAATCTTTTCCGGCTCAAAAGAGACTTTGCCGACGGGGACGTGAATGACGCCCGTTTTGTCTACGCGATATTCGACCTTACCGGCTTTGGTTTCCTGCACGGCGGTTCTCACGTCGGGCGTCACGGTGCCGGTTTTCGGATTCGGCATCAAGCCGCGCGGGCCTAAGACTTTTCCGAGCCCGCCGACCAGGCGCATCATGTCCGGCGTCGCGATGACGGCATCGAAATCGAGCCATCCGCCTTTGATCTTCTCAACCATATCTTCGCCGCCGACAAAATCCGCTCCGGCCTCTTCGGCCTCTTTGATTTTATCGCCGCTGGCGATGACGAGCACCGTTTTGGATCTTCCGAGTCCGTGCGGCAAGACGACAGTGCCGCGCACAAGCTGGTCTGCCTTGCGCGGGTCAACGCCGAGCCACATCGTCAATTCAACCGTCTCATCAAACTTGGCGAAAGCGATCTCTTTAACTTTCGAGATGCCTTCTTCGAGCGTGTATTTCCGTCCGGCCTCGACCTTTTCCAGGGCCGCACGGAATTTCTTTCCATGCTTTTTCATTAAATCAACTCCGAGGTTCAAGCGAGATGCGCTTTAGTCATCTCTCCCTCATCTGAGGATTTTAGTTTCCTGATCGAGATTTAGAATTGAGCTGATGCAACTTGCGAAGCTGGGCCAATCCAAAATCCAAAATCTAAAATCCAAAATCATTCTATCGTCAGTCCCATGTTGCGCGCCGTGCCTTCGATGGTCTTGACGGCGGATTCGAGACTGGTCGTATTCAAATCCGGCATCTTGGTCTTGGCGATCTCTTCGATCTTGGCGCGAGAGATTGAGCCAATCTTCTCTTTGTTAGGCTTGCCAGAGCCTTTCGAGACGCCCGCCGCCTTCTTTAAGAGATCAGCCGCCGGCGGCGTCTTGGTCTCAAAAGTAAAGGAGCGGTCGGCGAACACCGTAATCACGACCGGGACTTTCAAGTCCGGGTCCATCTGCGCCGTCTTTGCATTAAAGGCTTTGCAGAACTCCATGATGTTGACGCCGTGCTGACCCAAAGCGGGGCCAATCGGCGGAGCCGGATTGGCCTTACCCGCCGGAACTTGCAACTTGATATAACCTGTAATCTTCTTTGCCATAATTACTAAATTTTAGATTTTAGATTTGCGATTTGCGATTGGAAGCGGGCTAAAGAATTTTTAATAAATTCATCCTTATCCAATCGAAAATCAAAAATCTAAAATCGCAAATTCCCTCACTCTTCTTCTGCGAATGTCACCTTTTCCACGTCCAGAAAGTTCAGCTCAACCGGAGTCGAGCGACCAAAGATCGTGACCGTGACCTTGAGCGTAGACTTGTCGTCGTTGACTTCTTCAACCTTGCCCGTAAAGCTGGCGAACGGCCCCGACTTGATGCGGACGGTTTCGCCCTGAGCATACGAGAACTTCGGCTTCGGCTTTTCCGCCGCTTCCGTGACGTTGTGAACGATCTGATCCACTTCCTGCGGCGTCAGGGGCGTCGGGTTATGCCCGCCGACAAAGCCCGTCACCTTCGGCGTGGATTTAATCGCATGAAAAACATTGTCGGGGATGTGGCCGCGCTCGTCACATTCGATCTGCACCAGCACATAACCCGGATAGAACATGCGGGAGGATTCGATGCGCTTGTTGCCGCGCATCTCAACCACGGTCTCTGTCGGGACGAGCACTTCTGTAATCTCGGCCTGCAAATCCGTGTCGCGAATGCGCGCCTTCAGGCTGTCACGAACCTTCTTCTCGTGCCCCGAATAAGTATGTAAGATGAACCACTGCTGCATCTGTTAAAAGTTTCCTTGCTACCTTCAGACCGATCCGGTCAGCCATCTGAGCAGACTGTCGAGCTGCGTAATCAGAAACGCGACTCCGCGATCTACTGCGAACAGGTAAACGGCGAAGAAGAGCACAGCGACGATAACGATGATCGTCGTGTTCTTGACATCAGTAGCCGACGGCCACGAGACACGCTTCATCTCCTGACGCACGTCATGCAGAAACTGCGCCGTCCGCGTGAAAAATCCTGCGCGCGCTCCCGTCACGCCGCGCTCGCGCCGTGCGCCTCTGCCTTCCGGCCCTTCGCCAAAGCGCGCAGCGCGCGGCTCAGGCAGACCTGCCCCCTCACCCTCCGGGATTAACGGTCCGGTATCTGAATCATCTTTAGCCATGATGTCGTCGGCGTTCTACGCCACCTACTTCTTCCTCAACTACTAATTCCAGTGTTGTTTTCTATGACAATTTGCGCACAGCACAATACACTTATTGATTTCTCTTGTGATCCGCTCAATACTCCATCCCCAACTTGCCACCCACCCCAAATTAATATCTTTCTCCAACGGGTTTTTGTGATGAAACTCTAAACAAGCTGGGTGAGTTTCAGGGCATCGGGAGCATGTAAGCGTTGCTTTATACTCGCTGAGCCATGCCTTAATCTCACGTTTGCGCCGCTTGATTGCTATCTTGGCGGACTGCTTATTATTCGCATACCATTTCCGCCTGTACGCTCTTACCTTATCTTGGTTCTGCTGCTTCCACTCTTTAGTAGCCACAACAGCCTCCCATTTAAAACCTAAAAACTACTGCATACAGAAGCTGGCAGGGGTACCAGAATTCGAATCCGGCCTTTCGGTTTTGGAGACCGACGTGCTAACCACTGACACTATACCCCTACAAAGAAAGGATGAAGGCGCAAGGGCGACTAATGAAAAGCAGGCTATTAAATAGCATCGCTTTCATCCTTCATCCCTGCCCCTTCTTACTTCGTTTCCTTGTGCCCTGTATGCTTGCGGCAGCGTCGGCAGAATTTGCTAAACTCTAATCGCCCCGGCGTCGTCTTCTTATTTTTCGTCGTCGTGTAATTACGACTCTTACAATCCGTGCATTGGAGCACTATATTATCGCGCGGCATAGCTTAACCTCTAACAATCCTTAAAGTTTTGAACTTGTGCTTTGCCTTTAGATTACATGAGTGTCATCAAGGCGCAAGCGCGTAGCACAAAGTACCAAACTACTATTCAATGACATCGGAGACGGTGCCAGCACCAACTGTGCGTCCACCTTCTCGGATCGCAAACCGCAATCCCTTCTCCATCGCTATCGGCGCGATCAACGTGATCTCCATCGCCACATTGTCTCCCGGCATCACCATCTCGATGCCTTCCGGCAACGTCGCCACTCCCGTCACATCCGTCGTGCGAAAGTAAAACTGCGGACGATACCCCGTGAAAAACGGTGTGTGTCTGCCGCCTTCCTCTTTGGTCAACACATACGCCTCGGCTTTGAATTTCGTGTGCGGTGTGATCGAACCCGGTTTGGCGATCACCTGTCCACGCTCGATTTCCTTGCGTTCGACTCCCCGCAACAGCAGTCCGACGTTATCGCCCGCCATTCCTTTGTCCAGCAGTTTCTTGAACATCTCCACGCCCGTCACCACCGTGTTGCGCGTGTCCTTGATCCCGATGATCTCCACCGTCTCGTTGACATTGACAATCCCGCGCTCAATCCTACCGGTCGCTACCGTGCCTCTGCCCTGAATCGTGAAAATGTCTTCGACCGGCATCAAAAACGGTTTGTCCGTATCGCGCGTCGG
>JACMLC010000256.1 GCA_014379795.1 Pyrinomonadaceae bacterium | reverse complement strand
TTTCGCATCACTCCCGGCGCGGTCATCGGGACGAGCGAGATGCCGAACCTGCCGCCCTCGTTCGTCGCCACGCTCGGCAGCGACCGCACCTCCGGCGGCTACACGCCGACCGTGCTGTCGCCGATTTTCGAGCAGGAACTGCCGCCCGCAGAGTTCGTCATCTCAGGCCAGCAACTCATCGGCATTGACGTAATTCGTTAAGCGCATAGTCCTAAGTCCCAAGTCTCAAGTCCCAAGTCCCACGTCCCAAGCCTAAGATTTAAGACTTGGGACTTGGGACTTGGGACTTGGGACTATTTTCGGATGATGAAGAGAAATCGTCGCTCGGATTCGGGGATGCGGATGATGGTGTGAGCGAGCTTCGCTTTTTCGATTTCTGCGAGCAGCGCGCGTCCGCCGAAGAAAAGCAGCGTGGCGTGTGGCGGCGTCCATTCGATGATATTTGAGAATGATGCTATAAAGCGGTCAAGCGCGCGGCAGGTGATAAAGTCCGCATCGGGCGTTGGCGTCTGCTCGAACCTTTGGGCGATGACTTGGCTTGAGCTTGCTCTACCTGTAACGCGCAGGGCTTCTCTTAAAAAAACCGTTTTCTTCTGCGAAGATTCGATGAGCGTGGCGCGTATGTCGGGGCGCGCGATGAGACAGGGAATGATTGGCAATCCTGCGCCGGAGCCGATGTCCGTGACGCGCGCGTTTTCGTGCAGGTGCGGAAGCATCACCAGCGATTCCAGCACATGCCGCGTCGCAAACTCTGCGGGCGAGCAGGGCGCGACCAGATGCAGGCGCGCGTTCCAAGCCTGTAACAACTCGTAATAATCAGTCAACGCTTTTTTAGTCAGCGCGTTTAGCTCTACGTCATAGCGCGATGCGTGCATGTCCAGTGCGCGCACGAATTCATCAGTTTGTGCTGTGATTTCAGTCATACGTCAATTAAAGTAGAATATTCCCGCAAAGAACAAAGGGTGAAGGGGATAGGGTGTAGGGTGTAGCTCAAGACAGGTTTGTTTTTAACTACACCCTACACCCTTCCCCCTATACCCTAATTAAAGCGGGAAACTTGAATTTCATCACAACAGATTATCGCATGAGTAAATCTTTTAGCGCAGAGCACGAACAACTGGGTCGCGCGGTGACGGAGATCATCGTCGCTTACGCGCGAGGCTTGGACGAATCGCGAGTCACTTCGGAAGCGACGCCCGCAGACCTCGAAAAACTTTTTGACGAGCCGCTGCCGCAGGATGGCATCGGCGCGGATGAAATTCTCAAATGCTTTACGGAAGACATCGCGCCGCATGCGATGCAGATTCCCAGCCCGCGTTATTACGGCCTCTTTAATCCGACGCCGCTGCCGATTGGAGTGTGGGCGGACGCGCTCGCCTCTGCGATTAACCAGAACGGCGCGGCGTGGCGCAATTCTCCTTCGGCGAGCGTGATCGAGGCGCGCGTCCTGCGCTGGCTCTGCGATTTAATCGGCTACGATCAAGAGAGTTTCGGCACGCTCACCAGCGGCGGCTCCGAAGCCAACCTCATCGGGTTGAAGTGCGCGCGCGATAGGGCGCATGAGCTTGTTCGTGACAAAGGCGTGCGCGCCGCTGCGGGCGATCTCATCGTTTACGCTTCCGAGCAGTGCCACTACTCTTTTGAAAAGAGCGTGGACATTCTAGGCTTAGGCCGCGAGAGTTTGAGAAAAGTTGCGACGGACGCGTCTTTTCATATCAGCATAGACGCATTGCGCGAAGAGATTGAGCGAGACCTCAGTGGCGGGCGCGTGCCGTGCTGTGTGGCTGGCTCAGCGGGCGCGACCTCGACGGGCATCGTTGACCCTTTGGATAAGCTGGCGGACATCGCGCGTGAATACAAGCTCTGGTTTCATGTGGATGCGGCATACGGCGGCGCGCTCGCCTTCTCTGAAAAGCGCAAACAACGCTTACGCGGAATCGAGCGCGCGGATTCCATCACGATTGACCCGCATAAGTGGATGTTCGTCCCCTTCGCCTGCGGCGCAACCTTAGTGCGTGAAGGCGGGCGCGTCTTGCGCGATGCCTTTGACATCACGCCGGAATATCTGAGCGAAGATCGCGGCGGGGCTGATGTCGAATATGATTTTTTTCGTTACGGGCAATTGGGAACGCGCCGCTTTAACGCGCTCAAGGTTTGGATGGCGCTCAAGTTCTTGGGCGTGCGCGGCTATGCAGAGCTGATCGAGCGGCAGATAGATTTAACACATTATCTCTCAGCCCGTCTTGACGGGCTGAGAGATTTTGAGCGCGTCGGGCAAGTCGAAACAGCCGTCTGCTGTTTTAGATTTATGCCAGATGAAGCGCAAGCGTTGGATGAAACTGAGCGCGACCGCTTGCAACGCCAGCTTCAACAACGCATCGAACGTAGCGGCGAGGCGTGGATTTCTACGACCGTGCTCAAAGGCCGCCGCGCCCTGCGCGTCAACATCAACAGCTTTCTGACAGAGCAGCGTCACATAGATAATCTGGTAGAATTGCTCGGGCGAGAAGGCACAAAGCTGATTCAGGAAAGGAGCCGGCAATGACAAGTGAAGAGATGGAAAAGACCATGCAATTTATTCTTGAGCAGCAGGCACAGTTTGCTGTGAACCTTGACAGGCTGCGAGAGAATGTAGATGAACTCAGTAAAGCTCAACGGCAAACGGAAATCAACATTGCCAGAATTGCTGACGGGCAGGTGCGCATGAGCGAAGTCGTAGCTTCTCTCGCGGATGCGCAGCAAAATACGAATACGAAGCTCGCTGAGCTTGCGGAAGCGCAGGCGCACACAGACCGAAAACTTGCCGAGACCGACGACCGGTTAAATACTCTGATTAACGTCGTCGAGCGTTACATTAGCGAAGGCCGCAACGGAAGACCTCAAAGTTAAAGTAAAGAATTATTGTCAGGAGAATGATGAGAATGAAGCTATTGTTCAAGCTCTGTGCCGTAGCCGTAGCCGTCCTTACTTTCACAGCATCGCTCGAAATAGAGTCTGTCGCGCAATCAGCCGCGAAGCGTTCGATGCCCAAGATTACTTCGCGCGCGGAGTTCGATGCGCTGGCTCGCGTCTATCACGCGGACACGCCGTATGCTCTGCCGCACTTGATGTTCGTCATTGACCGCAAAGATAAAAATAAAATTTATTACGTCAACTCCAAGCGTTATACGTTTCATAAAGATTTCGTCAACGGCACTTATCTTTCCTTAGAGCGCGGCGACGAGTTTTTTAAGAACAACTACATCAACCAGAATCGCCGCTTTATCTTAGGCACGCTGGCGTATCAAACTCCCGTAAGGCGCTGGACGTTCGAGTTCTGGGAAGGCGATTTGATTCCTGCCGAGCAGATGAAGGTCGTTTACGAGATTATCAATAAAACTTTCTACGAGCCTGTCGCCTACAAACCCAATTCATTAAGACAGGAAGAAGCCTCTGCCGGTATCGCCGGGATGATTCGTATCCTGCAAAGCGAGATTGCCAAAGAGCAGGAATACCAGCCGCTCAACATGGCGAAAGGAATCGGGCGCATACACATCATCGAAAAGCTGGATGACACGGTCGAGATCGGCTTTAACGAAATTCTCGTGCTCAAAGAAGTGCCGATTCAGCTTCCTCCGGTCGCGGGCATCATCACCACTTCGCCTTCGACGCCGCTCTCGCACATCAATTTGCTGGCAAAGGGCTGGGGAGTGCCAAACGCGTATATCAGGAACGCGCACGAGTTGTTCAAGCAATACGATGGCTGGTTCGTGACGTTTGAGACGAAGGCTGACAATTACTTTATCAAGCGCGCGGACAACAACGCGCTGGCGGAATATCAAAAGGGCTTGGCTAACTTGAAAGGCGTGATGACGCCGCGCTCAAACCTTGCGGTCAAGCGGCTGGCCTCGCTCAGCCAGCAGCGCAAGCGCGACATCATCGTTTACGGCGGCAAGTCGGCGAATTTGGGAGAGGTCGCGAACGCGCGGCTGCGCGGAATTACCGTTCCTAACGGATTCGCCATCCCGTTTTATTACTACGACCAGTTCATCAAAGAGAACAAGCTGGAAGAAGCCATTTACGAGATGATGCAGGATCAGAAGTTCGTGCATAATCCTGCCTACAGGCGCGAGCGGCTGGCGGCGATGCGCGCACGAATTCAGCAGGGCACAGTGAACGAAGCCTTGCGCGCAGAAGTCCTGCGCCGCCTCAAAACAGAGTATGCGGGCAAGGGCGTGTTTGTGCGCAGCTCTTCAAACTCCGAAGACT
Source organism: Pyrinomonadaceae bacterium (assembly GCA_014379795.1). Lineage (GTDB taxonomy): Bacteria > Acidobacteriota > Blastocatellia > Pyrinomonadales > Pyrinomonadaceae > JACMLC01. Next base: position 1,484 of record JACMLC010000256.1, on the reverse strand, counting down.
TGCCGAACTTTAGCGGCGCAGGACTTTATAGCTCCGTGCCGAACGTGCGCGAGCCTGAGCAGGTGATTGAAGCCATCAAGACCGTCTGGGCTTCCCTGTGGAATTACGAGGCTTACGATGCGCGCGAGCGCGGCTTTGTGGATCACTCGAAAGTTTACATGGGCGTGCTGATTCAGGAAGGCATCAATTCCGAAAGCTCCGGCGTCATGATTACGACAGACCCTTACGACCGCGATAACAACAATTCTATCTACATCAGCGCGAAACGCGGCCTCGGCATCAAGGTCGTCGAAGGCAAAAAGATTGCCGAGCAGATTCTCTACACCCCGCGCAGCAATGCCGTGCAAATCTTGACGCGCTCTGATGAAGAAAGCCTTTTAACTTTTGATGAGAACGGCGGCGTCAAAGAAGTTCCGCTGACAGGCGACCGCGCGGTCTTGACGGATGAAGTGGTGCGGCGTCTGGTGAGCGCGGCGCAAAAGATCGAGAGGGTCTTTGGCGGCAAGCATCAGGACATCGAATGGGCTTACATGCGCGGCCAGATTTACATAGTCCAATCGCGCCCGTTCATCACAGGGAAATGAAAAAGCAGTGACAAGTGACGGGTGACAGGTGACAAGAAAAATAATTATGAAGTTTGCCGGGAAGAGAAGTTTACTTATTAGCATGCTGTGCGTCGCCGCATTAATTATTAACGGTTGCTCAAACGCGCCGGAGGTTTCCAATCAGCCTGCGGCCAACCAGCCAATCGCTTCGACCAAACCGTCCCCGGTTGCTCCACCGCCTCCCATGTCACAATCGGGCGCGTCACAGGGCGACCCCATTGACACGACAAAGCATGATGCAGAGATCGAGCGGGCGGAAAAAGAGCTGAAGAAAAAACCGAATGATGCGGCGGCGCGCATGTCTTTGGCAAAAGCCTATCATGCACGCGCGAGCGCGCTGACAGCCGCGCGCCAGTATCGCCCCGCGCTCGGCGATTACCGGCGCACGCTCAGGTATGACCCCGACAACGCGGACGCACGCGAGATGTCCGCGACCATCATAGGCATCCTTCGCACCATTAAACGCGAAGTTCCGGCAGAAGGCGAAGAGCCGCCGCCGCTGCCTTTTAAGAAAGATGAGAAAAAGCCGGAAGACAACAGCCAGAAGAAGTCCTACTGACTCCTTCTGGTTTTAAAACCCGGTTGCTGAAAAATCATGACTGAGAAAATTTTCGCTGAAAAAATACTTGCTCAACGCGTGGCGTTTGTGACGGGCGGCGGGACAGGCATCACGGGCGGCGTCGCTCGTGCTCTGGCTGAAAACGGTGCGCGCGTCGCGCTGGTGAGCCGGAAGATGGAGCATCTTGAGCCTGCTGCGGAGTTGATTAATACTGCGGGCGGCGAGGCTCTGGCGGTGGTCGCAGACGTGCGCCAGCCTGAAGAGGTCGAGCGCGCCATCGCTCAGACGCTCGAACGCTTTGGCTCGCTGGACATAGTCGT
>JACMLC010000255.1 GCA_014379795.1 Pyrinomonadaceae bacterium | reverse complement strand
TGGATTGGCAAAACAAGGGACGCGCGTTTGCGCGCTCTGGTTGACGAGTATTTGAAGAGGCTGGGGCGGTTTGTTCGCTGCGAGGTCACGGAGTTGCGCGAAAGCGCTGCGCGGGACGCGCGGGCAGGCATCGAAGATGAAGGCAAACGCATCATAGGCGCGCTTCATTCGGACGCTCTGACTGTTTTGCTCGATGTAGAGGGGCGCGAGTGGAGTTCGCCGCAGCTCGCGGCTGAGATTGAAAAGTGGCAGAACGGCGGCGCGAAAGAGGTCGCCTTTGTCATCGGCGGCCCTGACGGGGTTTCCGCAGAGGTCGCGGGGCGCGCCAGCCTGCGCTGGTCTTTATCGCGCCTGACGCTGACGCACGAAATGGCGCGCGTCGTGCTGGTCGAACAGCTTTATCGCGCATACACGATCATACACGGATTGCCGTATCAAAAATGAAGAAGCCAGAAGCCAGAATTCAGGAGCCGGAATGAAGAAAAATCTTTTCTTCTGACTTCTGGATTCTGACTCCTGACTCCTGTTTTAGTACCGGAGGTTGATGCGAAACGATGGATAAGAGAAAAGTAAAGACATATAGAGACAAGCTGTTGGGTCGCCGCGAGGGACTCGTCGGGCAGGTTATGGAAGCGGAGATGTACAGCCGCGAGCGCGATTCGGAAGCGACGCAAGACCCCGCAGACATGGCCGCCAACGCTTATACTAAAGAGCTATTATTTTCCATGTCGGCCAATGACCGGCGGCTGCTCGAATTGATTGACGAAGCTCTGGGTCGCATCGAGGCGGGCGAGTATGGAAGCTGCGTGCATTGCGACGAGACTGTTCAGGACAGGCGGCTGGAGGCTGTGCCGTGGGCGCGCCACTGCCTGCGCTGTCAGGATTTGCAGGAGCGCGGCCTGCTGGTTGAAGACGAAGATTAGCAGCGACTAATTCAAGCGTGACATAATGACGGCCTTTCGATTCGATGTAATTTCGAGTCGGAAGGCCGTTAGCAATTTTCAATCTAGATTTAGAGCTTATTTCAAAAGCCTTCAACTCTTTTGCGCCTTGAGTCTTTCTTTGTTTGCGCCTTTGCGTGAAATATCAACGTTTCACGCAAAGGCGCAAAGATAAAACGGAAGGCGCAAAGTGTTGAAGCCTTCTGACTCTTGAGATTTGAAACAGTGACTCTTAAGCTCAAAGCGAATCTGCTTTACGATGCGACGCTCGCGCTTCTTTACCCGCAAGCCTGCGCCGTCTGCAATTCCAGCGTCGAGACGCGCGCAAGTGGCGTAGCCTGCGCGTCGTGCTGGCTGGGAACGCGTATTTTCAATGGCGATGAAACAGTCTGCTGGAAGTGCGGAGCGGAGGCCGCCGGTGTCGTCGCGGAAGAGAAGCGAATGGACGTGCGCTGTCACCGTTGTGAGACGGAAGCTTTCACCGCGGCTCGTGCCTGCGGCGTGTACGAGAAAGCATTGCGAGCATCCATCTTATCTCTCAAGCGTGAGCCGCACGTCGCGTCACATCTGGCAAGTTTGCTGTTTGAAGCTCAGCAGAGAAGCCCGCTCAGCATGGCGACGCTTATCATGCCCGTGCCGCTGCATCCGGCGCGTGAACGAGAGCGCGGCTTTAATCAGGCGACTGAGCTTGCCCGCGCGCTCGCCCAACTGGCGCGCCTGCCGCTTGATGAACAGAGTCTCGTTCGCGTCGCTGTGACCGAAAGACATCGCGCGGGGATGGACGCACGCGCGCGGCGCGAAAGTGTGTTGGATGCTTTTGAAGTCACGCGCCCGCGTCTTGTCGAAGGCGAGCGCGTCTTACTGATTGACGATGTTTACACAACGGGCGCAACCGTCTCTGCCTGCGCGAGCGCGTTGAAGAGAGCGGGCGCGCAAGATGTTTTCGTTCTCACCGTTGCGCGCCCTGCTAGTTAATCAAGCTTAAAACATCTCTTACTTCTTCGGCCTGCCTTCGAGGTCAAGTATGACAATCTCTCCGGCGTTCAACTCCCTGATTCCGGCTTCGATTTTTGAGAGGTCGCCGATCAGCAGCAGCGTCGCGCGTGCGGGCACGGCGTACTTTTGTGCCGCAGTGTTGACAGCCACGAGCGTAGCCTTCTGTGTTTCAGCGGTCTCTCTTTGCATCTCGGACATCGGAAGCCCGGCAGCCCAGAGGTCTGCGATCTGTCCGGCGATGCTTGCGAGCGTTTCAAATTGCAGGGCATAGCTTCTGAGGCGATTGGCCTTAGCGTCTGCCAGCTCGGTTTCGGAAATCGGCTTCTGTCCAGCGAGCGACTTCAGCTCGTTCATAAACTCTGTCAGCGATTCCTTCGTCTTGTTGGTTTGCACACCGCCTTGCGCCCACCACGCTCCGGCTCTGGAAAGAAACACCTGATTTGAAAAGACTCCGTAAGAATATCCTTTGTCTTCACGGAGGTTGAGATTCATACGCGAGCCGAAGACGCCGCCCCAGACCGTGTCCGCAAGGCGCAAGGCGTAATAATCTTCGGTCTTGCGCGGTGGCCCCGAAAGTATTTCGGCAATCACTGTCTGCGCCGCATCCTGACGGTCAACCAGAAAAACTTTTCCAAGCCCGACCGGGCGCGGCTCAGGAATTGTGACGGCAGGGGGAGCGCCGCCCGCCCAGCTTCCAAAATTCTGCCGCGCCATCTCCGTCGCTTCCGCGAGCGTGATGTCTCCGACGAAAATTAAAGCAGAGCCGCCCGGCTTCCAGTTGGTCTCGTAATAACGGGCGAGGTCTGCGCGGGAAATCTGTTGCACAGTCTGAGGCCGACCCAAGTGCGCGCGCCCGTATGGATGATCCGGCCCGTATAAAAGCGCCGGACGAATCCGCCGCGCCAGCGCGTTCGGGTCAGAGTCTGCCTGCGCCAGCGCGTCCAGATGCAGCTTGCGCTCGCGTTCTACTTCTGCATCCGGAAAGACCGGGTTACGCACCACATCCGAAAAGATAGTCATCGCGGAAGGGAGATTGCGCTTTAAAACTTCGAGCGAGACAGTTGAATATTCGCGTCCGGCGAATCCCCCAAAGGCTGTGCCCAGATTGCCCAGGGCGTCTTCTATCTCAAGAGCTTTTCTGGTCTTCGTCCCCAAGTCCAGCGTCGTGACGGCCAGATGCGCAGTGCCTTCTTTGCCTATCGGGTCAGTGATGCTTCCGGCTTTGGTGGCGAGCGAGACGGACACC
>JACMLC010000254.1 GCA_014379795.1 Pyrinomonadaceae bacterium | reverse complement strand
GCTCTTCGCGCTTGAGCGGATACGCGAGCGCATAACCTAATTGGCCCAATCCTCCCGCGCTTTCAAGCCCCTGACCATTGCCTGCTGCGGATTGCTCGATCATCTCGCGCAGACGCGCATCGCTGACATCTCCTTTAGCATTACTCTCATCTGTCGCATCACTCGCGCCGTCCTGTAGCTCTATCAAGCGCACGCGGCGCAAACCTAAATCCTGCGCGGTGCGCTCTTCGACAAAATGCAGCAATTCGGGAAGCTGGCGAAACCTCCCTGCCTGCGTCCCGATACGCGCGACGACTTCGCGATACAGTTTCGCTTCCCGCTCAAAGAGTTTATGAAAACGTTTTTCCAGCCACTTGCGCAAGGGGCGTGCGACGAGCGCGAGCGTTAATATCAACAGAGATTCCACCACGCCCGAGCGCAAGCCGTAACGTCCCGTCAGCCATTCCCCGACAGCGCGAATCCCGAACAGATAAACCACCAGCACGACCGCCGCAAAAGTCGCAATCACAAGGCTCTCGCGGATGACAAGGTCTAGATAACGATGCCTGTAAATACGATGCGCCAGCAAAGCCGTCGGCAACAGCGATCCCAAATTTGCCAGCGTTGCCAGATACGGATTAAGCGCTGTGCTCTGACCGATGCCCAAAACGTAAACTGCCAGAATCAGCAGCGCGATCAAAAGAAATGATGCCGCGAGCGTGAGCATAAAATTTCTCTCACGCACCTCTTTTGAAATTCGCGCGATGATGAGGTCTGTGACAAAGATAAAGACCAGTACATAAATCGCCCACAGCATAAAAGCCTGCACGTAGCTAATCGCGGGCGTTTGCAGAAGCTGAAGCTGCCCCAGCTTATCCAGCATCGGCGCATACTCGCCCGTCCACAGGTGTGGAATCGCTTTCAGCAGAAAAAGCGTCGGGAGGTACGAGAGATAAACTCGCACACGCTCGGTCAGCGTCAGATCGCGCGAGCGCGCAGCAGCCCAGAGATGCAGGTGAACGTGTAATAAGAAAGAGTAAGCGAAGATAATACTGATGAGGGCAATCGTATCCGCGAGCCTGAGCGCAGGCGTCCAACGCGTTTTCTCCAGCCCCAACAGGATATGCAGCGAGAGCAGAAAATTGCTCGCATGCCAGAGACCGATGCTCACTGCAAGCGCGAGCAAAGCACGCTCCGGCCCCGCCAGACCGCGCCGCCACTTCAAGAGCAGCGCTCCCATCCACAGGGTCAACGCCGCGCCCGTCCCGTACCCGACAAGCTGGATTATTTCAAGGAAAGACATGACGACAGTGACAAGTGATGAGTGATAAGTGATAAGAAAGACCAATCCGTTTTATCTTATCACTTATCACTTATCACTCATCACTTGTGTCATTGGGTTCCGGCTGTACTTTCACCAACCATCGGCACGAGGGTGATCTCTGTCCGGCGGTTGCGTGTGCGCGTGTTGGCGCGTGCGTTCGAGGCTACAGGATTCGCAGAACCCATGCCCGTCGCCTGTATCCGCTGGCTGTCAATCCCGGCGGAGACAAAGCGGTCTGCGAGAGCCTGTGCGCGTTCCTGCGTCAACGTTTGCAGCGCGCCCTGATCGCCTCGATCATCCGTGAAAGATTCGATCACAATCTGGTAATCAGGATTATTCGCAAGGAGGGCTGCGAGCTGTTCGAGCTTGGCGAGAGACGCCGCAGAAAGATTGCTGGCACGCCCGTTTGTCCACAAAGTTTCGGGCATTGACAGCACAAGGCCGCGACTGGTCTCACTCACTTTACCGAAACGCGCGAGCGTTTGCTTGAGGATAGCAAAGTTGGCGCGCAGCTGCTCTGTGCGCTGCGCTGACGTGCGGCGGGCTTCTTCCGCGCTGCGCTCGCCTTCGATTCGCGCCAGCTTGATGCGTGCATCATTGCCTTCAGCCCTGACAGCCTGCAATTCATCACGCAGCCGCGCCACTTCGGAGCGCAAGTCGCTCAACTGTCTGGTCGCGTTGGCGGCATCACGCTCCGCCAATTCGCGCGAGCGTTGTTCATTTTGCAATTCCCCGCGCAGCTCTTGGATTTGCTGCTCAGCGGTCGCGGCTGTAGTTTCCGCCTCGCGCACGGCGGCATCGCGTCGCGCCACCTCTTCGCGCCTGAGACGCGAAGCCTTGCGGCTCTCTGCCATCTCCTCCGCTTTCGCGCCCGCGCTGGTCGCGCGCCGCGACAGGATATCTATCTCGGATTCGGGTTGCCGCGCACGCCAAGCCGCCTCTGCCTGTTGAATCTGAGCTTCGGCTTCCTGCAACTCGTCCGGCGCATCACGCTCGGCTCCGGCATAGCGCGCAAGGTTGATGGCCTGCCGCGCGCCCAGCAGCGAAACAGGGGTTTTTAAGTAATCCCTGTCCGCCATTTCCGGCACGCCGGGGTCTCTGAAATAATCGCTGGTGTTTCCCAGATACTGGACGTTGATGGTCGCAACTTCCGCCGCAGCCGGAGGCAGGTTTTCGAGGATCACCAAGCGGCTCGGCCCGCGAACCAGAAAATGCGGCTCGGCTGTGACGATAAGGGCGAAAGTCTGTAGCGGAGTCGTCACGTCAATCTTGGTATCAACGACGACGCTGCCGCTTCTCTTAATCTCGCCGAGATTGTCTACGCGTCCTTCCGGCGAGATAGCCCACAAAACATAAGTCGTGTAGACGCCGCCCAGTTCGAGCGCGCGCGGCATGTTATCTATATTCAGCTCGACACGCGTTCCCCTGCGTCCGCCCCTTCTGATTTTGGCATCGCCGCTCAAGCGCGGAAAGCGCGTCGTCCCGCGAAACCTGACCGACACTGTTTGATCGAGCGGATAAGTAATCGCTACCGTCTGTCTGGGTAAATCACTCTGCGCCGTTGCGAGCGGCGCGAGCGTGAGCAATAAAAGTAATGAGACGAAGATGACCGATGCACGTAACGGAGAGCTGTTGCGCTTCATATGACGTTTGCTCCTTCTAGGCTGATTGATAAGCTGGAGGGAGAATTTCACCTGCTTTCGCTTGAATGCACAATTATTGATGCTTCATTAAGCAGCATTGTTGCCGAAGGCGCGGCTTCCGGTCAAATAGCTTTTCCCCAAAAGCGCATAATTAAAGCCCCGAAAAAGCGCGATAAGCATCACGCTCTATTATTCGGAGCTTTAAGAGAATTTTTATTTTCAGTGAGAATTCAAAGCATTTCCGACAAATCGCTTTCAGCCAACAGACCTGCGTCCGGCGACAAACTGGACGACGATGAGGGCAATCGCGCACAACAGGAGGATATGCAGAAAACCTCCCTTTTGAAAAATCAATCCGATAGCCCATGCGATAAGCAGCACAATCGCCACGACCCAGACCATTTAAGTTTCTTCTCCCTGAATAATTTGCTTCGAGAGCAATGAGTCTAACTCTTACTTCAAAGACCCTGCGGGAAGTCCGACCGCACGCAACCCCGTCCTACCGGAATCCGTGCCGACCAAGAGAGGCGGCGAATTCTTTCCCACCGCCGCCGCGACCAGAGAGCGTGTCAACGCGCCTTCAGTTTTCTCGCCGCGAGCGGCTGCTTCTTCGGCTTTCCAGATGAGCGTGCCGTCTCTGCCCGAATAGCCGAGCGCAAAGGCAGAGCCTCCGGCGACCAAAACATCCATCGCGCCGTCTCCGTTGACATCCGCAAAGGCTGCCTGCGCTGCGTCGGTTGCGCCTTCGGCAAACCATTTGATCTTGCCGGTCGCCGCGTTGACTGCTACCGTCCGGCCACGCCGCGTAATAAACACGACTTCATCCGCTCCGTCTTTATCCAGATCGGCTGCGCCGAGCGAGCCATGCGGCGCATCGCTTTCGGTCGCCACGCGCCAGAGCGGATTGAGGTCTGCGGCATTGAGCGCAACCAGACCGCTCTCAGTCCCAAGCATCACAAGCTGCCCGCTCGCCCCGCGCATCAACAGAGGGGCGGTCGTAATTGCCGCATCAAGCCGGATGGAATCAAGACTCTCTCCGGCAAGGTTACGCACATCGAGCGTGCCGTTGTTCAGCGCAAGAAGAACGCCCGACTCGTTATTCAATTTAAATGCGACGGGCTGCCCGACCAGATACCCGTCGAGCTTGATTTGCGCGGCAACCTTTCCCGTATCGCTTTTGATAAATGAAAGCGTGCGCGAGCTGTCAAACACCACAAGACTCGACGCGCCGCCCTCACCTTTCAGCACAAGGCCATTCGTCGCGTCGCCCCCCAGAGCGGCACGCCAGACCTCGCGCCCGCTTCCTCCATCAAGCAAACGCACGCCGCTGTCAAATGCTACCAAGACCTGCGTCGTGTCGCCTTTGGCATCTATCAACAGCGGAGTAAAAGGCTGTGTGCCGTCACTGTTGACAGGCTCGCCTTTTTTGGCATCCGGGCGAAAACGCGCAGACCAGAGCGAGACGCCGTTCTCGCCGTTGATGGCATACACCATGCCGTAAGCGTTCACGCCAAGGAGGTCAAGATTCGACCCTGCGCGAAGCTTTGCCGTGACAGGCTGCGCGACCAGCCCGGTCGCGGTTCTCCAACCGACATCGTTCGGCGGCATCAGGAATTTTGGCTGCTGAACATCCGGCGCGCTCACGCTTTCGCCTTTGAGCGAGAACGTGACCGGCAATGGCTTCGAGTATGCGCCCGTCTCGCCCGCCGCAGGGGCCACGCGCCAGTAATATCTGCCCGGCGCGATGTCCGTCACATTGTGCTCATAACCCTGCACCAGCTTGTCAAAGATGATGTCGCTAAACTGCTCGTCGCGCGCAACCTGCAAGCGGTAACGGGAAATCTTCGGCTTGCCGCCCCACTTGATGCGCGCAGAGCCGTTGCCCTGTGCGCCGGACGTTGGCGTCGGTTGACTCTGCGCCGTGAGCGCACACGGAGCCAAGACGACTAGCAGTGTAAACGTGATTGTGCGAGCGATTTTCAGGAGGGTTGATTGGGGCATGATAGTCTCAAAAGTAATTTATCAACTAGGGATGACGGATGAAAAGTGTGGAGTGCCTTTCCCTTCGTCACCGGCAGCTTCATGCGTAAATCTCAAACAGCTTCACAATTTCAGGCGATTCAGGCGGCGCCGGTCTCGTTCAGCTTGTAGCCGATTCCGCGCACCGTCAGTACATAATGCGGATTCTTCGGGTCTGTTTCAAGTTTTTTGCGCAGGCGAGCGATATGCGGGTCTATGTTGCGCTGGTAGCCTTCGTATTCCGTGCTCCACACTCTATCCAGCAAAGCGTTGCGCGACCACGCGCGTCCCGGCTCGGAAGCGAGCAGTTCCAGAATCTGAAATTCGAGCGGCGTCAAATCAACGCGCTCGTCGCCGCGCCAGACTTCATGCCGCCTTTTATCAATTACCAGATCGCCAAGCTCGAAACGCTCGCCGTTCTCCGGCTCCGGCCCTGCTCCCTTGCCCCCGCGCCTGAGCAGGGCTTCGACCCTTAGCTCAAGCTCGCGCGGGCTGAAAGGTTTTGAGAGATAATCATCCGCGCCCGCTTCAAAGCCTGCGACTTTGTCCATCAAATCGTCATGCGCCGTCAGAAACATCGCGGGCGTCTGGATACCGCGCTCGCGCAGGCGGCGCAAGAGTTCGAGGCCGGACATGCCGGGCATCGAAACATCAAAAATGAAGCAATCGAAACTGCCCGAAGCGGCAGGCACAAGCGCCTCTGCCGCGCTCTCGTTCTCAACCACTTCAAAGTCCAGACGGCGAAAATAGTCAGCCAGCAGCAAGCGCATGCTCGCGTCATCGTCAACGATAAGCAGTCGCCTGCCGGTATTTTTCTCCGAATCCAATGAATCCACGCTTCGTGTCTCGTCCCTACGTTTGATTTGATTTCTTCGCGGCCGATTATAGCGCATTTAAATCATTGCTGCTTCCAAAACTTTCATGGCCTCTCAAAAGGACATTTAACAGTTCATCAATTGCCACTAGCTTTAGCTAGTGGAGACATTGCACAACAGCAAGTTG
>JACMLC010000253.1 GCA_014379795.1 Pyrinomonadaceae bacterium | reverse complement strand
TTTTGCGCTTCTATTTCTTCCCGCAAATCTCCACGCGCCCCAGCCAACGCGCTTTCATCACGTAACTTCAAAGATGTTTCCCATTCATACCAGGGTTTTTGGTATTGATTTTTCCTAATTGCCTGAAACAGCGCGTAATCGTCAAGCCACCAGGCAAACTCGGTTTTGAAGGACTGAAATTTTTCGCGTAGGTTGGAGTCGGACGTTTTGCGAAAATTTTCATAAGCCTTCCGGAGCAGCGCGTTCTTAAAATCCTGCACGCGCCCGTACTCGACGCGCTCAGGGTCAAAGGCCGGAAGCGGTTCAAGGTCTGCGTTTGAGAGCAATGCTGTTTCAACCAGACGCTTGGGGCTGATGAGCAGGGTGTTGCCCGCGAAGGCCGAAAAGCATTGATAAGGTGAATCGCCGTATCCGGTCGGCCCCAAGGGCAAGACCTGCCACAACGCTTGCCCGCTCGCCGCTAAGAAGTCTACGAACCGCGCGGACTGCTCGCCCAAATCCCCTATGCCGAACTCGCCCGGCAAAGATGTCGGATGCAGCAGTATGCCGCTCGCTCTGGGAAATTTCACAGTCGCTCCTGCCGGTCACTTGGATGATAGAAACAGCGCAGAGTGTAAAGACAAAGCGGCGCGGAACGCAAAGACGGTTTTGGAGATGGAAAGAAAAGTGTTGGTGGAGGCGCCGAGAATTGAACTCGGATCCAAAAGTCGTCGCCGGAGAACTCTACATGCTTAGTCGCTTCTCTTGTCGCTGGGGCTTTGCAGCCTTCGCGGTTTTCGCCCTCCGCCGAGTCAGTGAAGCGACAAGACCTCGGCAAGAGCTAGTCCGGCTTGATCTTACGCGCTGCCACGGACCGAAGCAGCGCGCCAGCTCATCTGAGTGACATCTCATTCCGCGCGCATGAGCAACTTGCGGCGAGACGCTCGAGCCTAATTAGGCAGCGAGAGCCAATTCTTGATTATTGGCAATTGTTGTTTCTCCACGCTTTTTAACGAGCTGCATGAAGGAGCCCGGCATGACATCCGCCGACGTACAAAACTCCTGTCGAAGCCTGTCGCCCCCAACCTTTGGCGAAGCATTTTCAAGTATAGCTTTGATGCCGTTGCCCGTCAAAACGTCCACTGTAAAGAGTTTGGAGAGTTTAGAGAGTTTGGAGACTAGAGCCTGCGCGCCTTTTCATCTTCAGGTAGTATCCTAATTTGAAATTAGAAACTCGTAAGAGAGCACGGCTTTTGACCGAAATCAAGACCGTCCCGCCGTGTGACGAGTCCTACTTTGAATTGCTCTAGTCGCAGCCCGCCGAACAACCGGGGTCGCAGACACAGGCTGTACACTTTCCCGATTCGCTACATACTTTTATGCAAGCGCATACGGCATTTCCCTCTCCAGTTACTGCGCCAGACAATCGGAAACGGGTGCCAGCTAAATTGTTCTTTCTCGCAAGTTCAGTAACTGCTACCCTTATCTGTTTCACCTCATCGTCTTTTTTGGCGCAACTCCCAGTCAACCCGACAAATACCAACCCTAGCAAGCCAGCCCAGAGCAGCGGCCTGATTAAGAACAAGCGTTTCATATAATCCTCCTATGACGAGTGGGATATTCGAGGTTAAAGACTTGCGAGGAACACAAGGCTTATATCATACGGTAGGATGGATTGATACGGCTAGCGGTCAAGCAGCATGCCATATCCTGAATTCCAAAACTCAGATTAGGACACCAGCCATCCTCAAGCGCGCTTCACCCATTATTTATAATTGCGTTATAATTCATGCCACGCGAAAGCGACAGCAAGTCTCCAATGTCGCTCGCCCTTAAACCTGTGCGAAGGAAGCTTAAAAGTTCGGAAGCCTTCGCTGACTCTTGCTAAAGAGGATTTGTTTTTATGTCTGCCAAAGAATCGCGTCCTCGCAGTGCTTCGTTAAGTAAAGCAGTTGCACAGCCCAAACGTCGCCGCTTTTTGCGCCGCTTCTGGTTTCCAGCCGTGCTCATGCTGGCGATTGCCGCCGGAGGCTTGACGGGCATCGTGGCTGCTTACCAGCTTAACTATTCGCAGGCCGCATCGGAGGTCGCTTCGCTCGCCACCTATCGCCCGAGCGTGGTGACGCGCATCTACGCGGATGACGGCAAGACTGTCATCGGCGAGTTCGCTTTGGAGAAACGCATCCCGCTCAAGTATGACGAGATTCCGCCCGTCATGAAGAATGCGATTCTCGCCATTGAGGACGCGCGCTTTAACGATCATATCGGGATAGACCCGATACGCATTATCGGCGCAGGCTGGAAGAATTTCCGCGAGGGCACGCGCGAAGGCGGCTCGACCCTCACACAGCAGCTCGCCAAAAATCTTTTTCTTTCCAGAGAGCAGACCTTCAAGCGCAAGATGAACGAATGGCTCGTCGCGCTCCAGATCGAACGCTACTACACCAAGCAGCAGATCATGGAGATGTACGCCAATCACATTTTCCTCGGCGCGGGAGCCTACGGCGTAGAGGCAGGGGCGGAGACTTTCTTTAACAAGCAGGCCAAAGACCTGTCGCTGGAAGAGGCCGCGCTGCTGGCGGGAATTCCGAAAGCGCCCGGGCAGTATTCTCCGACCGTCAACGCGGAAGCGGCCAGAGAACGCCGCAACCTCGTGCTTGAGCAGATGGCGAAATACGGTTTTGTCTCGCAGGCGGAAGCGGACGCCGCGAAGTCCAAGCCGATCAAGCTGGCAGATACGGTTGACTATCAATCGCAGCTTCGCTCGACTCCGTTCGACTATCCGGTCGAGCAGATCCGGCAGGATTTAGAAGACAAGTACACGACGCGCGTCGCGCAGGGCGGCCTGTCCGTCTACACGACCATCAACGTCGAAGCGCAGAAGAAGGCTTACGATGTGGTGCGCGCGCGCCTGCGCCAGTACGACCGGGCGCGCGGCTGGCGCTCCGCTTACACAAACATCGCGACGGTCAACAACGGCGTCAGCACAGTCACCAAAGAGCAGCTTGAGAATTACAAATACCCGGATTGGTACGCCAACGATTACGAAAAAGGCGAGTTCATCATAGGCTTGATCACGAAGATTGATCAGGCACGCAACGAAGCGACCGCGCGCTTTGGCAATTACACGGCGACGGTGACCGCAGGGGATATGGGATGGAGCGGACGCCAGCCGCGCAGCGAATTCAAGCTCGGCGACCTCTGCGAGTTCGAGCTGACAGAAGTAGACAAAGACAAGCGGCGGCTGAAGGTGAAGCTGTCGCAAGTCCCCGCCGTGCAGGGAGCAATGCTGACCCTCAACGCCAAGACCGGCGAAATCATAGCTATGATCGGCGGCTATGATTTTTATACCAACAAGTTTAATAACGCGACGCAGGCTTATCGCCAGACCGGCTCGGCCTTCAAGCCTTACATCTACGCGGCGGCGATTGAGTGGGGCATGACCCCCGATTCGATTGTGTCAGGAGCGCCGATCACACGCGGCAGTTGGACGCCGCACAACTATGACGGCTCGACCGGCAACGGCGACGTGCCTTTGAAAATCGCGCTCGCCAAATCCTTGAACGTCCCTGCGGTTCACCTGCTCGACATGGTCGGTATCCAGACCGGCGCGCAGATGGTGCGTCGCTTCGGCATCACAGTGCCAATGGCTCCGTATCTCCCTTCCGCTCTAGGCGCGACCGAAGTTCCGCTCGACCAGATGGTTTCGGCTTACTCCGCATTTCCCAACAAAGGCGTGAGGGTGCAGCCGCATCTTGTCCGCAAAGTTTTGGATCGTGACGGCAATATTCTGCAAGAGTGGGAAAAGACGACTTACAAGGTTTTAAACGAATACGTCGCGCTGACGATGGTTTCGATGATGCGCGGCGTGATTGAGAACGGCACGGCGACGAGCGCGAGGGTCTTGGGCGTGCCGCTCGCGGGCAAGACAGGCAC
>JACMLC010000252.1 GCA_014379795.1 Pyrinomonadaceae bacterium | reverse complement strand
TATTGAAATTGTTCGGGAAAGGTGCGGCTGCTGGCGGCGGCCACGTCCAGCACGAGACTGTTCTGCGGGTATTCCAAGAAAAGACCTTCGCGCAATTCGTCGAGCGTGTGTATGCGCTGGCCTATCAGGCGCGTGATGACTAGAACCGGCGAAGTTGTTCCGGGATCATAGCGCGCGAGGCCCCTGCTCGTGCCGATGAGCAGAGCTTCTTTGGTCGCGCCCGCGCTGTCATCGAGCAGCGCGAACGCGCTCTGTGACGGCAAGCCCTGCTCCGCATCGAGCCGCGCAGCTATCGCGCCAAAGCGTGTGTCCAGAGCCACCTTGACCAGACCGCTCCCGGCGGTCGCGCACCAAGCCTGTCTTGAAGTCGCGCGGTCTCCGCTAACCATCACGCGGCGCGCGTCCGTGTCCGGCAAAATCTTTGTGAGCTTTCCCTGCCAGTATCCGTACAGCCCGCGCGAGGTGGCGAACCAGAGCCAGCTGTCCTGCGTTCCGTCAACAGACCACACTGCGCTGCCCGTCAATTCCGCGAGCGCGGGGTCGCTCACGACGCTCTTGCCGTCAAAGACATAAACGCCGCTCGTCGCCGTCCCGATCCAGAGCCGCCCCTTCTCATCCGCATAGAGGCTGACGACTTCACGCGCGCGTGCGTCCTGCGCTTCGGTCGGCCAGACGAGCGTGCGGCGCGACTCATCCAGCCGCTCAAGCCCGCGCCCGAACGTGGCAACAAAAGTGCGCCCCTGAAACTTGACGATAGCGCGCACGCTGTCGCCGGTTCCAACGCCGCCCGCGTCCTGCTTTGTGAATCGTAGCTCTCGATTATTTTTATCAACCGGCTCATCGCTCTGGTACAGGCCGCTCGCAGAGCCGACCAGCATTCGCCCGCTCTCGTCTGCGGCAATCGCATAGACTGTCTTCTGCGCCAGCTCGCTGACGGATTTCCAAGAAGCGGTTGCCCCGTCACGCACGAACATTCCGCGATTCGTGCCCGTCAAGAGCATTCCATCTTTTGTTTGCAACAGCGTGCGTACAAAATTGCTTTCCGGGTTGTCAGAGATGGATTCGACGCGCAAGGCATAAGGGTCATAGCGGCAGACGCCCCTGTCTGTGCCGAACCAGACGACATCTTCGCGGTCTACGAAAATCGAGTAGACCTTATCGGAGCGCAAGCCGCCCGCCGTGCTGCCAAAAGTGAAACGCGCGAGGCGCTGCGAGTCTTGGTACTGAAAGACGCCGCGCCCGTCGGTGCCGACCCACACGCGTCCCTGTCCATCTGCGCGCAGGGCTGTGACAGCCCCAGTCCCCGCATCAATCAATTTCGGATGCGCCGGATCGCCTGCCTGATACAAAGCTCCCTCTTCGCCCTTCGCCCTCGCGCCGAGCCAGAGATTTCCTTTCGCATCCCCTTCAAGAGCTTCGACGGTGAACGCGCGCGGGCGGCTCTGGACTTCCCTCACCTCGTCGCCTTCGATTTCGAGCAGGCCGCGACTGCGCGTGCCAGCAAAAAGCGTGTCGCCTACAAGAGCCAGACTGGTGAGACGCAAAAGCCCCGGCTGTTTTTCATCCGCGCTGCGCAAGGGCGTCTCAGGAATCCCGCGCACCGAGAGCGAGCCATCCGCGCCCACCGTGCAGTTAAAGACCAAGCCCTCTTCGCTTGCCAGCACAGCGCGCCCGCGCTCGCGCAACAGGATCGCTGTGATGACCTTGCCTTCCGTTTCCTTAATCAGTTGAAAACGATTATTGACATAGCGCGTCGCGCCGCCTTCCGTTCCAATCCAGAGCGCGCCGTCCGCATCAACTTTCAGAGCCAGCACGCGTCCCTGCGGCAAGCCCTCGGAGGTAATCGTCTGCGTGCGACGCCCGTCATATTTCGCCAGCCCCGCATCCGTGCCAAACCACATCGCGCCGTCCGCGTCCTGCGCTATCGCGCGCACACGATCCGACGGCAACCCGTGAAACAAGGTCACAGCGCCCCACTGCTGCAAGCTCACAGGCTGAGCCTTAGCAGCGCGCTCGCCTCCGTTGGTTGATTGTGAATTGACGAGGGCGGAAGAAAACAGAAGCCAGAAGCCAGAAGCCAGAAGCCAGAAAATAAAAACATGCGAGCCGCGAATCCCATTCTGGATTCTGGATTCTGGATTCTGACTCCTGCCCTTCACTACTTCCCTCCGCGCGGTTTCTGTTCTTCGAGATAACGCTTGCGGTCGCGGTCAATCCATGCTTCCAGATCGTGCGCAGCCGTTTCCAGTTCGTCGCTGTTCAGGAGGCCGCGTCTCAAGGCTTCAAAGAAAGCGCGCGTGCGGACGTTATAGGCGAGCTTGTCATAAGCTTCATTAGCAGTTCCTTCAGAGATGGACGCGAACAGTTTTTCGTAGAGCGTCGCCAACCTGCTCTCGACGCCGCGCAAAGACAGGCTGCACTTGCGCGCGATAGCCCAGTTCGACAAGCCCAAAGCGAGATAATACAGAGCCTCCGCTTCAAATTCCGTCAACAGAGGCCGCTTGAAAGAATCCTTAAACGCAGGGTCAATCATATCCGCGCCGTCTTCCAAAACGGCAGCGACAAAACGCAGGAATCTTGATTCGGGATTGTTCTTGTGTATAAAGCCGTAGGCGGGTGGCGGTTCGACCGCTTTGACGATCTTGCGTATCTCGTTGATATAAATCTCGTGCGGGAACTGTGTCCAGAAAATTATGCGCGCCTCCGGATACTCGCGCCAGATGGCGCGAGCCGCCTTCACTCCCGACAGCTTCGGCATTTGTATATCCAAGACGCACAGCTCCGGCCTGTTCTCCAAAGCTAGCTTGACCGTCTCTTCGCCGTCGGCGGCTTCGATGACCGGCGCGTGCTCCGTAAATTCTTTTTCCAAAATCTCGCGCAGGTAATGTCGCTGCGCTACGTTGTCTTCGGCAATCAGAATGGACATTTTATTTATCGCTCATCAGTGCTTTCCGTAATTTCTGTTTCTGTGGAACATTTGAACATTCATCTAAAAATTGAGATAGCCACTTTCTGCGCTCCCTGTTTTCCCCCACAGCAATTTTCAGCAGGTCGTCGTAATTGTAATTCAAGAAATCTTCATTGCTTAAGGAATCAATATTGTAGACGCTTTCCAGTTCGTTTTGAGATAAATCTGAGGCTGCCGCATCAAGATAGTATTTGCCCGATTTCGGTCGTCGCACAAAAACGGCCTTTTGTTGCTTGAGGAAAAGCGTGCCGTCATCGTCATACGTGACGCTAAACTCAACCTCAAATGTCGCCCGCTGATGTTGCTCTTGATAGCCGATAATACGAGCCTCGAACTGCCTGCTGGGGTCTAAACCGTAACCTGATTGATGCCCATCGGACACATAACTTAAAACTTCTTTCATGCCCTTTTCATCAATGCTGAAGACCCGGTCATAATAAAGCGAGACGCCTGAGCCTGAACCCCCTTGAGCTTGAACCACCAGCCAACTTTTTCCGCCGATTAAAAAATAAGAATGCTGCGGCATTCGGTACTTGCCAAAATCGTAGTCAATATGCCCGAACACTTTCCATTTGTCTGAATAAGGGTCAGTGGATTTAAAGATTAAGTATCTACAAGTCTCTAGCATGTCATCTGCAACACGGAGCAAAACTTCCCTTCCCATTTCTCCGTCCAGATCGTATTCAAAAGTTTGAGCCTTACAGTCATTACAATTAGCGAAAAAGGTGTGATGCCCTGATGAATTAGCGGACGCCAGTCCCAGTCTCTGCCAGATGTCTTGGATGTCGGTCTGCGGATTGTTATTGATAAAGTATTTAATTTCATAAGGCGAGAGTGAAGCAAGGCGCGGCGGAATGTACGTTTTAAACGGCGCAGCCGGGTTAACCGAGACTGCCGCTTTCATGTCCACCGTCTGAGCGGGACGCGGCTGGTTGCTGCGCACGGGCGCACGGAATTTATCTATGAGCATTGCAGTTGAAACACCAAGTGTAAATGTCAGAGCCGCTACTGCGCACCTAAACGTGAGACGCTTCATCGGGGATGACCTCCATTCCAAAAACTTGATTATTCCCAGACTCTTAGTTACGCTGGCACCGTTCTTTGGTCAATGTGGATTCCCACATACGGGCAGGGCGGGACAACCGCAAAGCTTGCAAGGGCTATCCTGTCTCACCGCTGTTCGCATCCGCGTCGTAAAGCTTTCACATAGTTAGCGATAATCGTCCCCGATGAACGCTGCATGCTTTATAAAAAGAGTTCTGGCCTCGCCCGTAACGGCGCTGCTGGCGTGCCTGCCGCTAATCTTTTCCGGCGCGGCTTGCAATCGCTCGTCCGAAGCGCACGTCAACGCGAAAAAGCAGCCAGCCCCGCCGCGCGCCGAAAACAAGCTCAATGATGCAGACCGCGACGGCATCCCCGATGGCGTAGAGCTTTCTTCCTTCAACGACCGCGAGAATTTCCGGCAGTGGTTCACAGGCATCGCCGAGATGCAGTTTTATGAAATGAGTAAGGCTTGGAACGTTGAGCAAAGAGACTGCTCCGGCCTCGTGCGCTTCGCGTGGCGCGAGGCGCTCAGGAAACATGATAGCGTTTGGTTTCAGAAGATGGGCGCAAGCTATGACCAAATCGCTTCGGACGTGAACGCTTACGATCTTGAGCGCGGGCTTTTGGGAGAAAAGCTGTTCCGCACTAACACTGGAGCATTCAAGGAAGCGGACATCTCGGATGGAAGCTTTAGCGAGTTTGCAGACGCGCGCACGCTCAAAAGCTTCAATAGCATCTTTGTCAGCCGCGACCGCGAAGAGGCCAAGCCCGGAGACCTGCTCTTTTATTATCAACCGTGGGTGCAGAAGTACCCGTACCACGTCATGATTTACTTAGGCCAGCCGCGCGAGGCCGCAGAGGGCGCAGGCGACTGGGTTGTCTATCACACCGGAGCCGCGCCGATTGATGAAGGCGCGGTCAAGAAAGTGCGTCTCGCAGTGCTCGACCAGCATCCGGACCCTCGCTGGCGGCCAATCGAAAACAACAAAAACTTTTTAGGATTCTACCGGCTCAAGATTCTCAATTGAGCGAAAGGTGAAAAACCATGCGTGAAGCAGATGCCACAGAGACACAGAGACACAGAGACGTAGAACGTAAAGATTCAGATAAGCAGAGAGAGCGACGACAAAGCGCGCTTGCCGTGAGCCGCCCGCAGCCTGTGGATGGCGCGCTGCCTTCTCCCGACCTTCTCTGTGCCTCTCCGGTGTCTCTGTGGCCTTCCTTTGCCGGAGAGCGAGCGGCGAAGCTGAAAAAAATCTCGCCCGCGCTCGCAGTCTATCTGGCGATTATCATCTGTGCGCTCTCGTTCACCGCTTTGCGCCTGCGCGCCGAAGGCAATCCGAAAAGCGCGCCCATCGTGACGCCGCCGCCAGCGACGACGGCGGCAGACCCGCCCGTCTTCTCTTTGTCATCGAGCCGAACTTACGCGTCCACCGCGCCCGCGCGCGTCTGGCTCAACTATCGCGGCATCGAGACAATAGATTTTCGCGTCTATCGCCTCAAAGACCCTGTCAAATTTTTCAAGGGGCTAGACAACCCGCACCAGATGGGCGATAGAGAGAAAGCCGAAGCGACCCTTTATCGCAAGCCGACCGCGCTCGAAACCCTGCGCGATGTCAAGGATCATCTCTACAACTCTTTTAAGGATTACGTGCGCGCACACGTTCGTTTTGTCACGCGCCGGAACTTGAACCAGAAAGTGAACCGCGCGCATGCGGAAGACGCCCGCCGCCCGCTCAACGTCGCGGACTATGCGCGCGTGCCCTTGCTCAATCCCGACCAGCTCGTCAGTAGCTGGCGCGAAAAGCTGCCGGAGCTTAAACAAAATGACCGCCGCGTGATTCCGCTCGGCAAGCGCGAGCCGGGAGTCTATCTGGTAGAGGCCGTCGGCGGCGGAGACCAGCGCGCCTATTCCGTAGCCATCGTCACCGACATGATTATGGTCAACAAGACCACGCCCGAAGGACAGGTCTTGGTCTACGCCGTCAATCGCAACAACGGCGCGCCGCGCGAAGGCGTCAACGTCGAAGTTGTCCAAAACAAAAAGACGCTCGCCAACGGCAAGACGGACAGCACCGGCGTCATGCAGACCAAAGTCGTGAAAGACAAGAAACCCGCTCAACCCAATCGTGAAGAGGGCGACGAAGGCGAAGAGGGCGAGCAGGCCACAGACAATTCATATCTCGTGATGGCGACCGACAAAGACCAGAACTTTGCTATCTCCGACTTGGACTCGTTCTACTTCAGCGAATATTTTAACGACGAGCTTAACGACCAGACCCTGACCGGCTATCTCTACACGGACAGGCCGGTCTATCGCCCCGGACACAAAGTTTACTTTAAGGGCATCATGCGGCGTCTCAGCTCAAGCGGCTACAGCTTGCTTGACAGCAAAACCGTCAACGTCACCATCGAAGACACGGACGGCGGAAAACTTCTCACAAAGGACTATCCGCTTTCACCGCGCGGCACTTTTAACGGCTCGATTGACTTGCCGGAAGCGGCTCCGCTCGGCAGCTATCACATCACGGCGCAGGTCGGCGAAGCGACGACCAGTTATTACTTCGAGGTCGAGGAATACAAAAAGCCCGAATATAAAGTCAAAGTTTCCACTCCGAAAAAGTTCGCGGCGGCAGGCGAGAAGATGAATTTTGAGATTGATGCTCAATACTTTTTCGGCTCTCCGGTCGCAGATGCAGATGTCAAATATTACATCTATCGCTCGCGTTATTACCCGTACTGGTGGCGCAGCGACGAGGACGGCGACGACTTGGGCATAGACGAAGGCGAAAGCGAGGACGAGGAATATTACGGCTATGGCGGCGATGTCCTCTTGGAGAAGGAAGGCCGACTCAACGCGCAGGGGAAGATGATCGTCGAGTTTGAAGTCCCGAAGGCGGATGAAAAAGACGCATGGGATTATGAATATCGTCTCGAAGCGCAGGTCACGGACAGCGCGCGGCGCTCCATCGAAGGCTCTGCCAGCTTTGTCGGCACGCGCGGCAACATTATCGCGCGGGCGTATCCGACCAACTATGTCTACTTTACCGGCGACACAGCGAAGATCGAGGTCAAGTCCGCGGACTATGAAGGCAGGCCAGTCTCTGCGCGCATCACGCTCAACTTTATCGAAAGGCGTTGGGAGAAGGTTAAAAAGAAGAGCGAGTCCGGTTATGAATACGAAGAATGGGTCACGAAGGAGCGCGAGCTTACTTCAACCGAGCTGACGACGAACGCTGCTGGCGAGGCTACCTTTGATTACACGGTCGCCAATCCCGGCAGCATCTACATCAAAACCACCGTTCACGAAAAAGGTAAAGATGTTGTCTCGCCCGGCGGCTATCTATGGGTCGCAGACCGCAAGAACGAGTGGACGGATTATTCTTATCAAGACTACGGCTCGATTAAATTAATTCCAGACAAGAAATCTTATCGCCCCGGCGAGACGGCTCATGTGCTTGCGATGCTCAAGACGGACAACGCGCACCTGCTCGTCACGACAGAATTGATGAGCGTGATGACCGCGCGCCAGATTACCGCCAAAGGCCGCGCCGTCATTATTGACGTGCCGATTGAAGCGCGTTATGCGCCGAACGTTTTCCTGAGCGTCTCGTATGTCGAAAAAAACGAGCTGTACACGGAGAGCCAGATGCTGGTCGTGCCCGCGCGCGACAGGCTGCTCGATCTTTCAATCATCCCGGACAAGAAAGAGTACAGGCCGCGCGACACTGCCTCTTACACGATTCTCGCGCGCAACGCAGACGGCACTCCCGCATCCGGCGCGGAAGTCAGCCTCGGCGTCGTGGACGAATCCATCTACAGCATACGGCCTGAGAGCGCGGGCAACATCCGCAGAGAGTTTTACGGGCGTCGCTATCATCAGGTCGAAACCAATTTGTCTCTCTCATTCCGCTTCACTGGTTTTTCGGGCAACGTGCCTGTCAGCATCGCCAAGCGCACGAACAAACCGAATTACCAGCTCGCGGACTTTAAGAACGAGGCACCGCTGGTAGACCCGACCACTCGCAGAGATTTTAAAGACACTGCGTTCTGGCAACCGGACGCCATCACGGGCGCGGACGGCAAGGCGACGATTAAAGTTAAAATGCCTGACAATCTGACCACCTGGCGCGCGACGGCGCGTGCCGTGACGGCGGATACGCGCGTCGGCTCGGTGGTGGATAAAGTCATTGCACGCAAGGACTTAATCCTGCGGCTTGAGACGCCGCGCTTCGCCACTGCGGGCGATGTAGTGACGCTTTCAGGCGTCGTTCACAACTACCTGAAATCACAAAAGCAGGCGCACATTTCGCTGGAAGTCACTGGCGGGCAACTGCTTGATGCAGCGAAAGAGACTGTGGCGATTCCGAGTCAGGGCAAGCATCGTGCTGACTGGCGCGTGAGCGTCCCGCAGACGGGCGAGCTGCGCATGCTCGCCAAAGCCTTGACGGATGAAGAATCGGATGCCGT
>JACMLC010000251.1 GCA_014379795.1 Pyrinomonadaceae bacterium | reverse complement strand
CCCGAGGAACGTCGGCCAATCGGACCCGGTCTTCCGCGTCCGCAGGTCCGGCGGCGACTCGGCGAGGGCCGAAACCGTGAAAAGGAGGGCGGCGAGGAAGTCGCGCACGAAGAGAGTGATGTCAACATCAAGGCCATCTTGCAGTTCACTCTCGGGCTGTTGATCTTTTTCTTAATCTCGCTGGCTCTGATGAAGCTGATGTACAACTTTTTCGAGCAGCGCGAAGTTAAGCGCGAGATGAAAGCGCCGCCCGGCCCGATGGCTTTGACCGAAGCTGAGCGTCGCCCGCCCCATCCGCGCCTCCAAGCAGCCCCCGGCTTTGGCGACGATCTGGAATTGGGCGAGGGGAAAAATCTGGAATTGCAGGCTCCGCAGGCGGAGTACAGAATCTTGAGCAAGCGTTGGCAGCAAGCTCTGAAAGAGGGGCAGAAAGACCCTGCGACGGGAGCTGTCACCGCGCTGCCAATCGAGGATGCGATGAAGCAACTCGTTCAGCAAGGATTGCCCTCAAGACCACAGGCCGAAGGCCAGAAAACATTCAGGCAGGTGCAGGAGGTGCCTTCACAATCAAGCTCGGGGCGGACGATGGAAGTGAGAAGACAATGAACGGAGTCAGTTTTCAGTTTTCAGTTTTCAGTTTTCAGTTTCCGGCAAGGCGTAGCGCGCTTGCTGTATTTGCTTGCTTGCTGGTGTTCGCTTTTTGTTCTCAGGCGATAGCGCAGATGGGGAAGAAGTACGGCACGTCGCCTTTGTATGGGCCGCGACCTGAGCTTGGCTCGATGGATAACGGGTTGCCGAAGGCTCTCAATAATGTGGGGATTGACCAGAAGCTCGGTGAGCAGGTGCCGCTTGATTTGATGTTTCGTGACGAGGCGGGGCGCGAGGTGCGCTTGAGCGAATATTTTAATCAGGGCAGGCCGGTCATTATTTCGCTCGTTTACTATGAATGCCCTATGCTTTGCAATCAGGTCTTGAACGGATTGGCGGGCAGCCTGAAAACTTTGTCGTTCGATGTCGGGAAAGAGTTCGATGTCGTGACGGTGAGCTTTGACGCGCGCGAGACGCCGCAGCTCGCCGCCGCGAAAAAAGATTCTTATATGGCTCGCTACAATCGTGCGGGCGCAGAGAAGGGCTGGCACTTTTTGACGGGCGACGAGAAAAATATAAACGCTCTGACTCAGGCAGTGGGGTTTCGTTACGCGTATGACGAGACCACCAATCAGTTCGCGCATGCCAGCGGCATCATGCTCGCGACGCCCGAAGGCAAACTCGCGCGTTATTTTTACGGCATCGAGTACGCGCCGAAAGACATGCGGCTCAGCATCGTCGAAGCCTCCGCGAACAAGGTCGGCTCGCCCGTAGACGCGCTCATGCTCTACTGCTTTCACTATGACCCGGCGACCGGAAAATACGGGCTGGCGATTATGAACGTCGTGCGCTTGGGCGGCATCTTGACCGTGTTGGGAATTATCGCGCTGCTGATCGCGCTCGCCACCGGCGCGATCACTTTGACGAGGAGCTTGAAGACAGGAGGCGCTGCTTAAAACTTATGCAGTCGTGGATTCCATTTTTACCTGAGCAGGCTTCGACCGTCGCGGCGCGTGTGGATGGGCTATATTTCTATCTGGTCGGGCTGACGCTCTTTTTCACGGTGCTGATCGTTTCGGTCATTATCTTTTTCGTCGTCAAGTATCGTCGCCGCGCGCCGTTTGAAGTCCCGCGTCCCATCGCCGGTTCGATCAAGCTGGAAACGCTCTGGTCTGTCATTCCGTTCCTGATCGCGATGAGCATTTTTGTGTGGGGCGCGAGCGTCTACTTTATACAGTATCGAATGCCGAACGAGGCGGGCATGACGGAAATCTACGTCGTCGGCAAACAGTGGATGTGGAAGTTTCAGCACACGACCGGACAGCGCGAGATTAACGAGCTGCATGTGCCGGTCGGGCGCAAAGTGAAGCTCACGATGACGACAGAGGATGTCATCCACTCGCTTTATTTTCCGGCCTTTCGCACCAAAGCGGATGTAGTGCCGGGGCGTTACACGAATCTCTGGTTCGAGGCGACCAAGCCCGGCAGGTATCACATCTTCTGCGCGGAATATTGCGGCACGAATCATTCGGGCATGATTGGCACGGTGGTCGTCCTGAGCCAGACGGATTTTGATAACTGGCTGAGCGGCAATGCCAACCAGCAATCGCCGGTCGCCGCAGGTCAAGAGCTTTTTACGACCA
This sequence comes from Pyrinomonadaceae bacterium, assembly GCA_014379795.1. Classification (GTDB taxonomy): domain Bacteria; phylum Acidobacteriota; class Blastocatellia; order Pyrinomonadales; family Pyrinomonadaceae; genus JACMLC01. Next base: position 2,287 of record JACMLC010000251.1, on the reverse strand, counting down.
CGCTCGGCTGCGCTTCGTGCCACAACGCGGACGGCAGCGGCGGGCGCGGCCCCGCTCTGACAGGATTGTTCGGCAAGTCCGTGCAGCTTTCCGGCGGCAGCACAGTGACGGCAGACGAAGCATACATACGCGAGTCAATCATCAACCCGCAGGCGCAACTGGTCATGGGCTATCAACCCATTATGCCGACCTTTAAGGGACAACTGAGCGAAGAACAACTGCTGCATCTGGTCGCGTACATCAAATCGCTTAGCCCTGCGCAAAGCTCCGGCCTTGAGACGACCGCTCCCGCGCGCTCTAACGATCCGCAGCCCGGGACAACAACGCCCGGCGCGTCGTCTATGGATTCGCAGCGCTCAAATCCTGTGAGCGTCACGCCGCCGAGCGCAAGGCAACCCGGAAATAATAATAGCAATACTGCTGCGCCCTCGCGCGGCAATCAAAACAGACGGTAATCATGAACGAGCCTATAGAGAAAAAAGTATCACCGGATTTGCCGGTCGAGCCAGTCGAGTCGCGTGTCAATTATTTGAACGCGCAGTACGGCATCAAGTCGTGGCTGCTGACCAAAGACCACAAGCGCATCGCGCTTTTGTATCTGGGGTCGGTGACGCTCTTTTTCGCGCTCGGCGGCATCTACGCGATGATGATTCGCCTTGAGCTGCTGACGCCGCAGGGCGATCTGGTTCAATCGCAAACCTATAACAAGCTGTTCACGCATCACGGCGTCATCATGGTTTTCTTTTTCCTGATTCCGGCCATCCCGGCGGTGTTGGGAAATTTCCTCGTCCCGATGATGATCGGCGCGAAGGATTTGGCTTTCCCCAGAATCAATCTTTTAAGCTGGTACATTTACACGCTCGGCGGCCTGTTTACGCTGTGGGCTTTGGTCAACGGCGGCGTTGATACGGGCTGGACTTTCTACACGCCTTTCAGCACGACCTATTCAAACACGTATGTCATAGCGACGGGACTCGGCGTTTTTATCAACGGCTTTTCTTCGATTCTGACGGGCTTGAATTTCATCGTCACGATTCACACGATGCGCGCCCCCGGCATGACTTGGTTTCGCTTGCCGCTCTTTATCTGGTCGCACTATGCGACGAGCCTGATTATGATTTTGGGGACGCCCGTCATCGCGATCACCATCCTGCTTTTGGCTTTAGAGCGAGCGGCGCGCATCGGCATCTTTGACCCGGCCTTAGGCGGCGACCCGGTCTTGTTCCAGCACTTGTTCTGGTTCTACTCGCATCCGGCTGTCTACATCATGATTCTGCCCTCGATGGGAGTCATCAGCGAGCTGATCGCCAACTTTTCGCGCAAGAACATTTTCGGCTATTCGTTTGTCGCGTTCTCTTCGATTGCGATTGCGGTCTTCGGCTTTCTGGTGTGGGGACACCACATGTTCGTCAGCGGCCAGTCGGTTTATGCCGGGATGGTCTTTTCGTTTCTGAGCATGGCGGTCGCGATTCCGTCTGCGGTCAAAGTTTTTAACTGGACGGCGACGCTCTTTAAAGGCTCTATCTCGTATGACACGCCGATGCTCTACGGCTTAGCCTTTATCGGCCTCTTTCTCATCGGCGGGATGACGGGGCTGTTTCTGGCCGCGATGGGATTGGACATACACGTTCACGATACCTATTTCGTCGTCGCGCATTTTCATTACGTGATGGTCGGCGGGACTTTGATGGGATATTTGGGCGGGCTGCATTACTGGTGGCCGAAAATCACAGGGCGCATGTACCCCGAAGGCTGGGGCAGGTTTGCCGCGCTGGTTATCTTCATCGGATTTAACCTGACGTTCCTGCCGCAGTTCATCGCGGGCTATTTGGGGATGCCGCGCCGCTATCACGCCTATGCGCCGGAGTTTCAACTCTTCAATGTGATGTCTTCGGCGGGCGCTTCGATCTTAGGCTTCGGCATGCTGTTGCCGGTCATCTATCTGATCTGGTCTATGCGTTACGGCAAAATAGCGTCTGCGAATCCGTGGCACTTGCCGGGACTCGAATGGCGCACGGCCAGCCCGCCGCCGACAGAGAATTTTTACGTCACGCCGGTCGTTACATGGGAAGCATACGAGTTTGCCCCGCCCGAAGAATTACAGGTGGTCGGCAAGTTCGAGCCGGGCGACAAGCCGGATCATCCGATTGAGACAACGCCAAGTTAGAGTGATGAGTGATAAGTGATGAGTGATGAGATAAAGACAAAAGCTTTTTCTTATCACTTATCACTCATCACTTATCACTTTGGTTAAGGGGAATGCAAAGTGGCTGCACACGTTGAGAGT
>JACMLC010000250.1 GCA_014379795.1 Pyrinomonadaceae bacterium | reverse complement strand
GAATTGGGCGTGCTCCTCATCGGTACGGAGAAGTCGCTTTACGGCATAGAGGCCGAGACGGGCGAGGTGCTCTGGCGGCGCAAGGATGCGCGTCTGGAAGAAACGGATATAGCTCCTGTGCCGGGTACGGACATTCTGCTGCTGAACTTTGAGAACGGGGATAAAACCCGTTTGGAAGCCACAGACCTTTTAACCGGCAATGTCATCTGGCGGACAGATAAGGTACGCGGCGCGGTCATGCAGATGGCTTTCGAGCCGGACTCAAATCTGCTGGCCGTCGTCTTTACGCGTGATGCGCGTGGGACAGCGCGCGAAGGATTTAAGAGAAAGCCGTCCATACACGTGTTCGACATCTCAAGCGGCGACGAATTGTGGAAACGAGAGCTGGAGAGCGAGATCGAGATGATGCCCACGCTCTGGAGCGAGCAAGAGGGCGCAGAGGTTTCTTACACGCTCGACAATTATCGCCCGCCGGCCTTTCTGGATGGTCGCCTCTACCTTTTTTACGAAGGCGTCACGTCGCTTGACGCGCGGACCGGAAAGGAGCGGCGGCGCGAGAAGTTTCGCGTTAATGAAGAGGGTCTGGCTTTGACTGAAGCGGATGCTGTGGCTGACGGGCGTTTTATCTACTTCTCCGGGCGCGGGCGTGTGCGCGCCGTCTCGCGCTCGGATGGCGAAGCCGCTTGGGAAGCAAAAGACCTCGGGCTGACGCCGGAGATGATTTTAGGGCGTGATGTGCTGTATGTCAGAACGGGCGGGCGATTCGCGCGGCTCGGCAACGGCGAGATAGCAGAGCGCGGGCCTTATGGAGTGAGCGCGATTGACGTGGCCAGCGGCAAAGTTCTCTGGCGTTACAAGGGAGCCGACAAAGGCATTACCAATATGGCGCTCCCGGATGCTTCGACCATCGTCATAGCAGACCGCGACGACCTCATCATGATCGACACGGCGACTGGTAAGCGACGGATGAAGGTATCGCATAAGATAGAGCAAGCCGCTTTTATCCTGCTCAACGAAAAAGGCGAAGCCGTGGTGGGCGGCAGAAATGAGGTCGCCGCCTTCGATACGGCTGACGGCAGAAATGTCTGGCGCGCTCGCCACAATCCTCCGGGGCGCGGCATCTTTCGCACGGTGGCAGCGATCACGGCGCGCGCGGCTTCGCTGTATTTTCGTTACGGCGGCGCGGCCACGACCGTTTTTCGCGGCGCGCAGTTGCTGAGCGCGGTCGGTTCTTTGCGCTGGTCAGGATTGGCGGCGCACCTGACCACTTCAAACCTGACGAGCCTCGCAGGCAGTTATGCGCGCGAATATGCGAGGGAACGTTTCTCTACCTTCGGCCTTCTCAACCGCGCGCGACAGGTTTCTTCAATGCCCAGCGCGAGCATCCCGCGCCCTTCGGTGAATGTAGAAGAGCGCCTGCTTGACCGCCTTGATCCTGCCAGACAGCTTGAGCGGCTTTCGCGCTTTCTCTGGCGTCGCCAGCGGCTGGCGGCCTTGCGTGGGCAGTGGATGTATTTTTATACAGACCTGAAAAGCCGTGGCGAAGGGAATGGTCTCGTCGGCGTCAACATCAATTCGGGCGAGACAGAGCGCGCGCTTCGTCTGAGCGACCCGGATGAACGATTCATCAGCGATGAAGTCACCAATCTGCTCTACATGGCAAAAGGCAATCACCTGTTCGCATACCGGTTGGATGGGCTTGAATAACCTGCGTGTGTCTTGACACATGATTTATTCGCTTAGCCTCTGATTTCTCAAAACAGTCCGGCGCGTCTCCAACCAAACATGCACATTTTATCCATCGAAGCCATCAGTAAAAATTACGGTTTGAGGCCGCTCTTTGAAAATGTCAGTCTCGGCCTCAATAGCAACGACCGCATCGGCGTGGTCGGTGTCAACGGCTCCGGCAAGAGCACTTTCCTGCGTCTCATCGCTGGAGAAGAAAAGCCTGACTCGGGGCAGATAGTCTTCGCAGAGGGAGTGTCAATCGGCTATTTGCCGCAGAACCCGCCTTATAAAGCGGAAGAAACAGTGCTGGACGCAGTGTTCGCCGCAAGCAATGCCAAGATGAAGCTGCTGCTCGATTACGAGCGCGCGTGCCAGGAACTCGCGCTTAGTGGTCAGAATGCGCGTTTGTTAAATCTGGTGTCGGAGTTGGCACACCGTTTGGAGGCTTCCGGCGCATGGGAACTGGAGACCACCGCGCGGACGGTGCTCGGCAAGCTTGGAATCACTGACACCACTGCCCGGATGGGCGCACTCTCCGGCGGGCAGCGAAAGCGTGTCGCGCTCGCTCATGCGCTGATTGAGAATCCGGACTTGCTTATTCTGGATGAGCCGACTAACCATCTCGATGCCGAAACGATTTCGTGGCTCGAAGAATTTCTGTCGCGTTACACGGGCGCGCTCCTGCTCGTCACACACGACCGTTATTTCCTTGACCGTGTGACAGGCCAAATCCTTGAGATTGACCACAGCACGGTGCAATCGTTCGCGGGAAATTACGCATACTATCTGGAAAAGAAAGAGGAGCAGGAGCAGGCGCGCGCCGCGCAGGGACAGAAAAGAGAGATGCTGATTCGCCGCGAATTGGCTTGGCTGCGGCGCGGCGCAAAGGCTCGCACGCGCAAGTCCAAAGCCCGGATTGATCGAGCCGAAAATTTAATGTCTCAACCCAAAGAAATTGCCAAAGCCGCGCTCGATATTTCCGTCAGCTCAAGCCGGATTGGTAAAAAGGTTTTGGAGCTGCGCGACATCACAAAATCCTATGACGGGCGAGTTTTGATAGAGGGGTTTAGCTACACTCTGAAACGCGGCGACCGGATCGGCATCATCGGGCCAAACGGAGCGGGCAAAACCACTCTGCTTGAGATTATTACCGGGCGAGTTGAGCCGGACAAGGGCGCTGTGGAAGTGGGACAGACGATTCGCTTCGGCTATTACGATCAAGAGAACCGCGCGCTCAATGAGCAGGAGCGAGTGATAGATTATATACGCGAGGTTGGCGAACGAATCGAAACGGCGGACGGAACATTTATCACCGCGAGCCAGATGCTTGAAAAATTTCTGTTCACGGGCGCGATGCAGTATGCGCCGATAGCCAAGCTTTCGGGCGGCGAGAGAAGGCGGCTCTACCTGCTGCGAATCCTGATGGGCGCGCCGAACGTTTTGCTGCTTGATGAACCGACGAATGATCTTGACATCCAAACTCTGGGCACGCTCGAAGATTATCTGGACAGCTTCGGCGGCTGCCTGATTGCCGTCAGCCATGACCGTTACTTTCTTGACCGCACGGTTGAGCATATCTTTCGCTTTGAAGGTGAAGGCCGTTTGCGCGAGTATCCCGGAAACTACACAGCCTTTCTGGAAACACGCCGCGAAGAAGAGAAAGCCGCCACAGCAGCAAGTCAGCCCGTGACAACCGGACGAGAAGCCAGACAGGAGAGCCGTGCGAACGCTTCTGCGACGCGCAAACTTTCATTCAAAGAGCGCAAAGAGTTGGAAACCATCGAAGCGCGCATAGAGGCGGCTGAGCTTCGTCAGGCCGAAATAGAAACGGAGTTGTCCTCCAACTCAAGCGACGCATACTTGGTGCATCAACACTACAAGGAACGAGAGCAGTTGACGGAGCAGTTAGCCCGCGACCTCGAACGCTGGGCAGAATTGGCGGAGCTGGCATGAACACATGCACCCCTTGACGTGCGCCGCGAATTTTCACATTCTCTCAAGCATGAACTCTACAACGAGGGACGGAGCGAAGCTCGCGCTCGCACTGCACGGCGGCGCAGGGACGATCCCGCGCGCACAGTTGAACGCTGAACGTGAGGGCGCTTATAGAGATGGTTTGCAGCAAGCCTTGCGGCGCGGCTGGCAGGCGCTGAGCGACGGAGGGACTGCGCTCGATGCGGTCGAAGAAGTTGTCCGTGAGATGGAAGATAACCCGCTCTTCAACGCCGGACGCGGTTCTGTGTTCACACACAACGAGAAGCATGAGATGGATGCGGCGATCATGTCCGGCAAGGATTTGCAGGCCGGAGCAGTCGCGGCTGTCTCCGGCATCAAAAATCCCATCACGCTGGCGCGCCGCGTGATGGAACAGACACCGCATGTCTTGATGTGCGGGAGCGGCGCAGAAGAGTTCGCGCGCGAAGCAGGCTTTGAGATCGCGCCGCCCGAATATTTTTTCTCCGAGTTTCGTTACGAACAGCTAATGGAAGCGCGGCGCGAGGACGAAGTGCGTCTGGATCATTCGTCCGTGAAAAAGTTCGGCACGGTCGGAGCGGTGGCGCGCGACGCGCGCGGGCATCTAGCGGCGGCGACTTCGACGGGAGGCATGACCAATAAGCGGTACGGGCGCGTTGGCGACACTGCGATTATAGGCGCGGGCACTTACGCGGACGACAAGACCTGCGCCATCTCCTGCACCGGAGTTGGCGAGTTCTTCATCCGCACGGTCGCCGCCTACGACGTGGCGTGCCTGATGAAGTACAAGGGTTTGACTCTCGATGAGGCTTGCGAACAGGTCGTCAACGTGACGCTACGCGAGATGGGCGGCGAGGGCGGGCTAGTCGCCGTCGATCACGCGGGGAACGTCTCGCTGCCCTTCAACAGCGAAGGCATGTACCGCGCATGGATTACGTCAGGAAGTGAAGTGCAGATCGCTATCTATCATGACTAAGAGCGCATTTCAAAAGCCCGTAGCATTCTTTGCGCCTTGAGTTTTTCTGT
>JACMLC010000249.1 GCA_014379795.1 Pyrinomonadaceae bacterium | reverse complement strand
TCACATTCGACAGCATACTGATGTTCGCGCCCGCGCAGAAAAACTTTTCGCCCTGACCCGTGATGACGATCACGTGAACACTCTCGTCCATCCGCGCCGCGAGAATCGCGCGGTCGAGTTCCCCCATCATCTCGTAGCTGTAAGTGTTCGCCGGCGGGTCGTTGAGCGTCAACAACGCGACGCCTTCCGCCACGCGGTATTGAACCAGGCTGCCGAGTGTATCTGTCACTATCTGATCTTCTGCCATCGTCACTTTCGTGTTTTAGCCTTTTTATTCTTCTTCAAATCGATTTTCCATGCTTCTATCTCTTTCGGAAGTTTACTCCACTTATTAAATTCTTTGTCAGTCAAGCGTGAGTATCTCTCTGTTGAAACGCGGCGTAAATTCCATGCAAAATTCAGATGATGATATGCGTGTTCCAGCATGATCTGAAGTTCGATTTCCGTAGGCGCTTTCTCATTATTAGCGCGCTTTTCAAGCGCTTCGAGTTGCTCACGAGCTTCGGCAATATTGCTGAGGATGATTTCCCAGTTTAACTTCGGCATATGGCCCGCAATTCAAGGACGGTTATTCAAGTCTAAACTCAAAAAATATCCTGAGGCGCGCGCCAGACGCTGAGGCGTTCGGCCTGTGCGGACTTGGGCCTAAATTGTAATCCTTCGCCGGGCGTTCCGGCGAGGAAGCCGGAGAGGTAGAGGCCGGTGATGTTCTCGACTAAGTCATTGACGGAGAGTTTGCCGCCGGGGTCGAACCAGTTGTAAATCCAGTTCATCATCCCGAACAGCGCGTAGGTCGCGACGGTCAGATCAATCTTCTGCGCGTCGCCCTCCTGCTGCGCCTGTGCCTCGGACAGAATTCGCCGCACGAGTTTTGTGTATTGCTGCTTCTTCCCCGAAACATGCTCGTGCATCTCGCCCGCGAGCGATTCCGCCTCGTGCGACAGCACTTTCATCTCGGCCATGTTCGCCGCGAAAAACGAGAGATGATTTTCGATGACCAGGCGCAGCTTGGAGATTGGCTCTGCTGTTTCCTGAAGACGCTGCTGTAAGCGCTCAAGCACGCACCCGAAACAGTTGTCCTGAATTAAAAAGAGCAGCTCTTCTTTCGACTTGCAGTAGTAATAAAGCCCCGACAGGCTCACCTTCGTCTCGCGCGAGATGTCGCGCATAGAGGTCGAGTGATAACCCTTCTCCGCAAAGATACGCGCGCTGGTGCGCAGGATGAACTCCAGCTTCTGATCGTAGCGCGTGAAATCTGTCATAGAAGATTTTAGATTTTAGATTTGCGATTTGCGATTGGATAAGGCGGAAATGCTTTAACAGATTTTAAAGCCAGATTCGCAGAATCTGTCCTCTTCCAATCAAAAATCGCAAATCTAAAATCGCAAATTCCTTAGAGCCTCACATACTCAAACTCGAACGGCTTGCCCTTGATGCCTGCGTTGGGCGGCGCAATCCAGTTGGCGATCTTGCCGGGTTCCGTCACCGGGTGCATCAGGCTGCGAACGTATTCGCGGTCTTCTATGGTTGGCAGCCATTCGTCTTTTTTGTTCTCAAACTCTTCCTTGTTCGTCAGGTTGCCGTGAATGTCAAAAGAGTGCCCTGCGAATTCTCCGACGTGGCGGTGAAAGCGCGTGCTGGGCAGGTAAAGCTGAGCGTCCGCGCCTTCCTCTTTGAGATACTTATTCCAGCGCGTCATGGCGCGCTCGCAGTCTTTGACGTATTCGCCGCGCAGGACTTCGTTGAGCGCGTTACGCAAGGGGACTTCGCGCGGGACAAGCTTGCCGTCTTCGACCACCTGCAAGGTGAACGAAGCGTTGGCGGCGGTATGCTCTTCGTACTGGGCTTGTTCCTTGTAGCGGCCTTTGAGTCCGGCGGCAAAAAAGTCCGCCGAGTTGGAGCTAATCTCTCCGCCGAAAAGGTCTAAGGAATAGCTGTACCAGAAGTTGATATACCTTTGAATAATGTCGAGCGGAATGCCGCCAAGCTCGCGCACGTCACCACTCGTTCCGGCTTCTCGCATTAACTGCCCTGTGCGTTTAACGACGCGCCCGACGCCCGTCTCGCCGACAAAGAGGTGATGTGCTTCTTCCGTCAACATAAACTGGCAGGTGCGCGCCAGAGGCTCGAAGCCGGATTCCGCGAGAGCCGCGAGCTGGTACTTGCCGTCGCGGTCTGTGAACATCGTGAAGCAGTAAAAGTTTAGCCAGTCGTCACACGGCTGGTTAAATGCTTCGAGGATGCGCGGCTTGTCCGGGTTGCCGCTCCTGCGTTCTAAAAGCCCGTCTGCTTCGTCGCGCCCGTCGCGCCCGAAGTAGCGTTGCAGCAAATAAACCATCGCCCACAAGTGCCTGCCTTCTTCGACATTCACCTGAAACAGATTGCGCAGGTCATAGAGCGAAGGGCAGGTCTTGCCGAGCTGTCTTTGCTGCTCTACGGAAGCAGGCTCCGTGTCGCCCTGCGTCACGATGATGCGGCGCAAGGCGTTACGAAACTCTCCCGGCACTTCCTGATAAACAGGCATCCCGTAGTTGTCACCAAAAC
>JACMLC010000248.1 GCA_014379795.1 Pyrinomonadaceae bacterium | reverse complement strand
CAGCGACGAAGCCTTCCAGCAAATCTGCCTTGCCTTCGACGACGAGGCGAAGGAAGTACGTGGGGCCGCCGCGCGCGCCCTCTATGACCTCCGCGCGGATCGCGCGGACTCGTTCACACGCGCACTGCGTGAGGCGACGCCCGAACGCCGCCGACAGATCGGCGCGGCCATAGCAACGTCGGGCCTCGCCGGCGATGCCATCTCGCAACTCACGGGCGAGAGCCGCGAGAAGACCTACGAGGCTTTCTCTCTGCTCTTCCTTATGGCTAAAGCGGGCGAAGTCCAGCCGCTCATCCGCGCCATCGAGGGACATCCGAATAACGAGGTGCGCCTCGCCGTCGTCAAGCTGCTCGCGCTCTCAGGCCAGAAGGAAATCCTCCCCGCCTTCCGTCGCCTCGCCGTGCGCGGCTCGCTCCCCACGGAAGTGCGCTCCGCCGTCATGGAGGCCATCTACCAGATTAGCAGCAGCCAGCCGACGGTGGCATAAAAAACCGTAAATCGTGAATCGTAAATCGTGAACGGGCAGCTTTTGTCTATTTACGATTTACGATTTACTATTTACGAGTCATGCCTTTCAAATTACGTTCCGAATTCAAGCCGCAAGGGGATCAGCCGCAGGCGATTGATGCGCTCGTCCGTGGACTCAATGAGGGCGCGAAGGATCAGGTGCTGCTCGGCATCACGGGCAGCGGAAAAAGTCTGCCGCCTGACGAGCGCGTACTAATCGGACTAGAAAAAGATGGTGAAATAAGGCCCTCTTTGATTCCGATTGGCGAGCTGATTGATGACATTTTATCCAGACACACGACTTTGCTGACCGAGGACAGGAATGAGATAGTCTGGTCTGAGCAATTGTCTAAGCGTTATCACGCCTTCGCCTTCGACCCCGAAACCAAACAGAGTGAGTGGAAGCCGATCAAGGCTTTCCTGCGGCATCCAGCGCCCGAAACGCTTTTCCGCCTGCAAACATGTTGCGGGCGGCGCGTGACTGTTACGGGCGACCACAACTTCTTTGTGCTTCGCGACGGTCAAATCAGGCTGCTCGAAACCAAAGACATTCAAGTGGGTGATTACTTGCCGCTGCCTCTGTTTTTACCATCACCGGACGCCCCGCTCGAAAGCGTCTCGGTTGCCGAAACGCTGAAGGGCGAAAAGGTTTATCTGCAAATCCCGCCGTCTTTGCTCGGCCAACTCAACTTGCCGCGAGAAAAGAGCAGAAGGGTTGCCAACGCGGGCGAAAATGTTTTGCTCGCTTCAGTGCCGCTAAAGCTGACGAAAGGATTACAGTTCAAAGGCAAGAAACATTTCTTGCCGGCAGAGTTGAAATTAAATGATGATTGGCTGGCGATGATCGGCGCGTACATTGCCGAAGGCCACTCGACGGAAAAATTTTGTTTGATCTCCGCGCAAGAGCCGGGCTGGCACGAAAGAGCCAAAGAGATTCTCGGAAATCTGAATTTAACTTTCGGCGTTCGTCCGAGCCGCGACATTCAAATCTCATCTACGCTCCTCACGAAAACGCTTTCCAAATGGTGCGGGCGCACGGCGTTCAAAAAAAGGTTGCCCCCTTTCTGGCCTGAGCTGTCGAACAGGCAGTTGGGCAAATTGCTGGCGGCATATTATGCCGGAGACGGCGGCGTCGAAGCGGAAGGCGTTTACTGTGCGACGGCGAGTAAAACTTTAGCCGACGATCTGCTATGGGCGTTGATGCGTTTCGGCATCTGGGCGCGCGTGCGCTTTCGGAGAATCAAGAAGCCCGACGGCTCGCCCTCGTCCTGCTGGACTATTTCAATAACGGGACGCGATAACCTGGAGCGGTTCGCGGATTGTATCGGGTTCGATTACGACGCAAAGCAAAAACGGCTTGAGCGATTGATGGCACGACTACGTTCGGTGGCGTGCAATACGAATGTGGATTTAATACCAGTGTCTGGCACACAGCTAAAAGAGCTGCGGAAAACGCGCGGCTGGTTTCAATCCGACTTGGCCGACAGGCTCGGCGTCAGCCAGGGTTTGATCTCGATGTTTGAAAGCGGCCAGCGACGCCCTTCGAGGCAAATCTGGCAACGCTTGATGTCGCTACTCGATTCCGAAGCGGAAACAGACCTCTTAATTGAGCGCCTCGGCTCGCTTTTGAATTGCCGCTGGACGCAAATAAAAAAAATCGAGGAGACGGCCCCGGAGAGCGAATTCGTTTACGATTTGAGCGTGGCGGAGTGGGAGACTTTCGCGGCGGGTTTCGGCGGCCTTTTCGTTCATAACACATTCTCTGTCGCCTCCGTCATCGAGCGCACGCAGCGAACCACGCTCGTCATCGCGCACAACAAGACGCTCGCCGCGCAGCTCTATCAGGAGTTCAAGACCTTTTTTCCCGAAAACTCCGTCGAGTATTTCGTCTCTTACTACGACTACTATCAGCCCGAAGCCTACGTCCCGGCCTCCGACACGTACATCGAAAAAGAGTCTACCGTCAACGAGGAGATTGACCGCCTGCGTCTTTCGGCCACGCGCGCGCTGTTCGAGCGGCGCGACGTGATCGTGGTTGCCAGTGTGTCGTGCATTTATGGTCTGGGCGACCCGGATGCTTACTACGGCATGTTGCTTTTTCTGGAGCCGGGCGCCCGCATTTCCCGCGAGGCCTTGTTACAGAGGTTGGTAGAGTTG
>JACMLC010000247.1 GCA_014379795.1 Pyrinomonadaceae bacterium | reverse complement strand
GCCCCAGCACAGGCCAGTGGCTGATTCGCCGTAGCTCCAACGGCACGATGTTCAGCGCGCTCTGGGGCGTTAATGGCGACAAGCCCGCGCTCACGGCCTATGTTCCACAGTAAAAACTAAGGGTGAAGGGGATAGGGTGTAGGGTGTAGTTAAAACACATCTGCTTTTGCTACACCCTACACCCTATCCCCTTCACCCTTGTTGTATTCGTCTTACAAAACTTTATCGAGCGACGGCGCGAGCTGTCCTATCACATCGCCGTCGGAATCAATCCCGCCGATGGGCGTGCCGGAAATGTTGCCCTGCTTGTCAAGAATCACGAACGCGGGAATCTGATCCACTCCGAACTGCTTCGAGACTTGCCCGTCTGCGTCTCTGAGCACGGTCAGGTTCAGCTCGTTGCGCTTGGAGAAAGAGAGCAGTTGTCCATCCGTCGCATAGTTCTTGGACTTCGGCGAATCGGAATCGGTGGCGACAAAGTAAACCACGACGCCCTGCTTCGCATATTGATTGGCCAGCTTGCGTAAGCCTTCGGACTGTTTGCGCGAGAGCGGCATCCATGATGCGCCAAACACCAGCACCACGACCTGCCCGCGCACGTCATCCGAAGTGATCGTGCGCCCGTCAATCGTGCGCAGCGAAAAATCCTGTGCAGCATCGGCACGGTGCGCCAGCGCCACGCCTGAGAATGCCAGCAGGATTGATACCGTCACAGCTACGAAAGACCTACGACTCTGAACAAACATTTTCGTCTCCTTCATGACTTCCGCCCTTGCGCCCCGTCCGGCTAAATTGCCGCAGGGCTAAGACTTGAGCCGTTGGCGGTAACCTGTCTCAAGCGATAAATTAGATGTGCTTAAACAGCATTAGAGTTGGATAGCGGGACGAAATGCTGCATCTGCTAAGGCTTTTATACGGGTTCGAGATTGGGCGGTTCGACGGCGAAAATCTCGCGGTGCAGCGCGCGGTAATCATCCCATGTATCCATATCGCGCGCAATGTAAGGCGAAGCGACAGGCACGCGCAAGACTTCGTCTCTATGTTGGTCAAAGAGCGCGCGCAGGCCGCCCTGCGGGTCAAGCCTTAAAAGCTCATCGCGAAATTTGAGATCAACCAGCGCCGGATGCCCGCCGCGCCCGTCATGCTCAGGCACGAGCAGCAAAGCTCCTGTCCGCGCCCGCTCATCAATTAAATGTCGAATGATTTCGGGTTGAATAGCCGGTTGGTCTACCAAAGCGATAAAGACTGCTTCGGCTTCGTGTGGAAGCTGCTCCGCGCCGCGAGCGATAGAGACGCCCATCTCGCTTTCGGTTTCAGAGTTAAGAGCGATGCTGACTGGAAGATGTGCGAGCCGCGCCTGCATCTCTGCCGCGCGATGCCCGACGACCACGATGATTGGCTGCTGTGCGCCGCCTTCCTGCAAGTGAGCGATGCAGGCATCGACTACCGTGCTGTCGCCGAAGGGAAGCAGCGGCTTGAACGCTCCCATCCGGCGCGAGCGTCCGGCGGCTAAGAGGATGGCTGCAATCTTATTCACATCAGTTTTCAGTTTTCAGTTTTCAGTTTTCAGTTAAAGCGATTTGTCTTTGCTAAAAACTGAAAACTGAAAACTGCTTACTGCTTACTGCTTTTGCAATTCTTCCAGAGCGCGAAGCACAAAGGGACGCGCCATCTGCTTGCGCCAGTTCATCACGAAATCAGTGTTGTCGAGCGGGCGCGCCTTCATATAACAGGCTTCCGCAGCCGCGCGCATTCGTTCATCGTCGAGCGGCGCGCCGATCAGAGCCTCCTGCGCCTCCACGACTTCAATCGGAGCCGGAGCGATGCCGCCGAGGATGAGTTTGGCATCCGTCACCGTGCCGTCCTCGCTGATGTCTAGCCGCGCCGCCACGCCCAGCACAGGGAAGTCGAACGCACCGCGCCGCCTGAGCTTCTTGTACGTCGCGCGCCAGCCGTTCAACGGCGGCAAGTGTATGTCAGCCAACAGCTCATCCGGCCTCTTGTGCAGATATGCGATGCCGTCGTCGTTATAAAGCCCCGCCGCATCAACAAACCGCTCGCCCAAAGTCGAGACAAGACGCACGCGCGCTCCAATCGCCACCATCAACGGCACGAGGTCTGAAGACTGCACAGCCCAGCACTTCTTGCTTCCCGGCGCAACCCAGCAAATATCTCCGTCCTTCTTCAGGCAAAAGTTGATGCCCTTGCGCCACTCGTAATTCTGGTCGTAGTAATTGCAACGCGTATCCAGCAGCAGGTTGCCGCCAATCGTCCCCATGTTCCTCAAGGTCGGCGTCGAGATAACCGCCGCCGCCCGCGCCACCATCGGATAGTCACGATTGATAACCGGATGCTCGCAAATATCCGTCAGAGAAACGGACGCACCGATAACTAGCCCCGTCTTACCGTCACCCGTGATTTGATTTAGCTCTTGGAGCCGCGTGACAGAGATCACAGTCTTCGGCGTCTGCTGCCGCCGCTTCATATTCGGATAGAGGTCTGTGCCACCGGCCACAAACTGACCCTCTGCGCCAGCATCGGCCATCATCTTCACCGCGTCTTTAATATCAACGGGCACGCGGTAAGAAAATTTGGGAAGTCTCATCATAAGCTTATACCAATATTAGAAATTAGACTGCCAGATGATTTAGATATGGATTTAAAGAAATGAACTTATCACATGCATTTTTGAGTTCCTGCGAAGCATGATCCCAAAAAACTACTTCTACGCGATACCCGTCATTCCTAAGTGACTCAATAGCTGGAACAAAGTCCCCATCGCCAGCAACTAGAGTCAAGGTGTCCTCGTTACGATTTACACTGGTATATGCATCTCTCATCATCGAAACCACAATTCCCGTATCAATTTTCTTCTCTCGATTTGCAATGTTGCGGTCTTCGATGACAGTTTCAAACCCGGCATCTCTTGCAATATCCCAAAGTGAATCATTCTGTGGAGGGCGAGAGCCAAATAGCATAGCGCGTCTGATTTTGGATGGGTCATTCCCAGCAACAAATGTGTGCAATTTACCGAAGTCCATTCGATACGAATTGTCGAGAATGCGATTATTAATAGCATCCCATATGTTCATGGCTAGGCCGTTTTCAACAGCACTGACGCGCTTCCCTTCGATGAAAACGTTTGAATTATCTATGTAAACATATTCAGACATAAGCTCATTGCCTCATGAATCAAGCTCTCTTTCTTTCCTGCGGCTTCATTTTAGGATGACGCGCCATGAAGCCTCCGCGTTTCAGTTTGTAGCGTCCGGGCTTGAGTAATGATTCATCGTCAACGCCATCGGCTTTCTCACGCTGGTAGTCTTCCTCCGAAACTTCAATAGTCACATTTTCCCCGTCGTCTTCAACGACAGTGAAGGCAAAGCCTTCTTCAGTTTGTTGATTGCTCATAATCTTCCTGCTCTTTTGTGACCGCGCGACGTGCGGAGATAATGCGAACCATATCATCCTTACGTTCGGCATAGACAACATAAAGAAGGCGGCGGCTCGATAAACCTATGATGAAGAAACGGTCTTCATTCGCCGAATGCTCGGCATCATAGCCTTCCAGAGCGTTAGGGTCGTAAAAGACCTCTGTAGCCTCTCCGAAGCTGACGCCATGCTTTTCCAGATTGCTGATGGCCTTTTCATCGTCCCACTCGAATATCACGGGTAGTCCTTCTCTTACAACTCTATCGATTACGAGGGTCTCTCGCCGCCGCCTTTGGT
>JACMLC010000246.1 GCA_014379795.1 Pyrinomonadaceae bacterium | reverse complement strand
GCCGTAGGTCGCATTGTGCGTTCCGGCCTGTTGCCGAAACTTCGCAAGGTTAGAGGGCTGACTTTTGGCTGCTCGCTCTAGGAGAGATTTATGAGTAAGAAATTTTTTGGATTGCTCGTCGCAAGTCTTGCGCTCGCACTGCTGGCCGCAGGGTGTGATACGGCGACGAACACCAACACGAACATGAACACCAACGCGGCTACGCCCAGTCCTTCGCCAACCGGCACGAATGCGAATGCAAATGCGAACGCCAACCGCGCCATGACGCGCGAGGATGTCAAGAGCAAGGCGAATGACTATCTGGCGGAAGCCAAGAGGCTCGGGCGCAAGGTCGGGGCGGGAGCGGATGATGTTTGGATCTGGACCAAAACCCGCTCAGAGCTTGCGACCGCCGAAGACCTGCGCGATTCGACCATCGAGGTTGACGTTGAGAACGGCGTCATCACGCTGACCGGCAACGTTGCCAGCAACGAACAGTTGAAGAGAGCGGACGCCATCGCCAAAGGCATAGACGGGCAAAAGGGCGTCCAGAACAAGCTCAAAGTCGCGGCTGATTCAGGCAATAAGAACGCCGCAAACAGCAATACCAAAACGAAGAAGGGCTGACCTTTTTCACTTTCCAACGTGGAGCGAGGCTACGCTCTAAGAGCCTCGCCCACTAAAATTTGCAAAGATCACATAGGAGACAAGATGAACAAAAGGAAAATTGCGGCGCTCATCGCCAGCGTCGCGCTCACAGCGTTTGCAGCCGGTTGCGCAGCAGATAACACCAACAACGCGAATAATGCGAACAACGCCAACAATGCGAACAACGCGAATAACGCCAACAACACCAGTAATGCCAACAACTCGAACGGCGCGAACCGGCAGGGCGCGATTGAGACCAATGCGAATATGAACGCGAATGGCAACAACAAGACCGCCGATTCCAAGACCGCGACCGTGCAGAATAACAACGGCAACGAGAACACTGCTGGCGTCAAATCAACGAACGAGAAAAACACTAACGAGACAAAGCGTCCGTAACATGAAACACTGAAGCGTGTCCGTGCTTTGCGCTTCAAAGTCTTGAAGGGGACGCGAGAGGTTTTCCAATACCTCTCGCGTCCCTTCTAAGAATTCAGAGTTGAGGCTAGTCGAAACCTTCTGCGCGAATGCTGCGTAAGAACGCACACGCTCGTTGTCGTGCCGGTTCAGCTCAAACAGAGTTTAAGATTGGGTCAGGCGTTTACGCTGGCTCAACTCCTCTTGGTTTTTTTTAAGTACACAAGCTTTCACGAATCGCCGCGCGCCGGATATGATTTCAAGGGACTGCGCGGAAAGCGTCTCCACCTTATGCGGAAGCGAAACATCCATGCCTGAAAAAATTCTGCGGCGTGTTGCCGCTTTGACTATCCTGATTGCCATCGCGGCTGCGCACGCAGCAGTTCCCGCCGCACGCGCGCAACAACAGAGCGCGGCACAGACGGTTGATACTTATGCCATCACGAATGCGCGCATCCACACAGTCTCCGGCCCTGTCATCGAGCGCGGCACCATCGTCATTCGCGACGGTCTGATTAGCGCGGTTGGAATCGGGACTGTTGCGCCCGTGGACGCGCGCGTGATAGACGGCGCGGGGCTGACCATTTATCCGGGTTTGATTGACTCGAACACGAGTCTGGGTATTCCGGCCACGCCCGCGCCTACGCGTGGCGGCGGCGGCGCGGCGGGGGCGCAAACGCCAGCCATCTCTTCGCCCAACTCTGCGCAGCCCGCCGGGCTTCAGCCCGAAATTCTCGCCATTGATTTTATAAGACCCGGCGGAGACCAGATAGAGGCCGCGCGCAACGCTGGCATCACGACTGCGCTGTCTGCGCCGCGCGAGGGAATTTTCATCGGTCAATCCGCTTTGATAAACCTCGTGGGAGATTCGCCGCAAGCGATGATCGTGCGCTCGCCGGTCGCGCTGCATGTGGGCTTCACGCCTTTGCGGACGGGCGGCTATCCGGCTTCGCTGCTCGGAGTTTTTTCCGCGCTCAGGCAGATGCTCCTTGACGCCGGGCGTCTGCGCGAAGCGAATCAGATTTACGAGCGCAACCCTCGTGGCCTTCGCCGCCCGTCGCAGGACAAATCGCTGATCGCGCTGTTTCCGGCGCTCGCGCGCGAGATGCCGGTCGTGATGTACGCGGACACAGCGCGTGAGATTCGCCGCGCGCTCGATCTGGCTCAGGAATTTAACTTGAGCGCGATTATCGCTGGAGGCCTTGAGAGCTGGAAGGTCGCGGATCGCCTGCGCGAGATGAACGTGCCGGTGCTGCTCTCGCTCAACTTTCCAAAGCGCACGACCGCCGAAGTGCCTGAAGCAGACCCGGACCCCTTGCGCGTCATGCGCCAGCGCGTCGAAGCTCCCAAAACAGCAGCTCGTTTGAATGCCGCTCGAGTGCGCTTTGCTTTCCAGTCCGGCTCGATGACGAGCATGGCGGACTTTTTAGCCAACGCGAACAGGTCAATCGAGAACGGTCTGGCGCGCGACGAAGCTTTGCGCGCGATGACGATTCGGCCTGCGGAAATCTTCGGCGTCGCGAACCGTTTGGGCACGATTGAAGTCGGCAAAATTGCCAACCTGACCATCACGCGCGGAGACATTTTCGATAAGACCTCGCGCATCGCGCACGTCTTTATTGACGGGCGTCCAATTGACCTGAAGCCTGCGGCAGCGACACCGGCAGCAGCCGGAGCGGCGGCGGCAGGCACGGGCGCGATGGCTTCTGGCGCGTGGACAATCAAGATTAAATCCGAAGAGGGGCGAGAGGAGACAGCGACGCTCACTTTGCAACAGGAAGGCACGCGGCTGACAGGCTCTTTGCAGGGAGACTTGGGCGCGGCGCAAATTGCCGGCGGCTCTGTTGATGCTTCGGGCAACATGCGCTTCACGGCTCCCGTGACCTTTGGCGGGCAGACGACCGAAGCTGTTTTCACAGGCAAGATTACAGCGAATCAAATGAGCGGGACGGTGCAAACCGTCGGACGCTCGCCCGCGACTTTCACGGGCACGAAACCGCAATAACAGTGATGAGTGACGAGTGATGAGTGATGAGAGAAATGCTGTTTCTCATTACTTGCAGTTTACTGTTTATCATTTGGAGTGAAGCATGAAAAAGCTGGTGGCATTAATCTTAATGCTTTCATTGAGTGGATTTGCTTTGGGGCAACGGCGCGCGAGCGAAGAGGTCGAAACCGTGATTCGCAATGCGACGATTCTGACCGTTTCGCATGGCACGCTTGCTAATTCCGACATCCTGATTCGCAGGGGCAAGATCGCGGCCATCGGGCAGGATTTAAAAGCCGCTGCGAATGCGCGTGTGATTGATGCTTCCGGCAAGTACGTGATGCCGGGAATTATTGATTGCCACTCGCACGCGATGTCCGATGCGATCAACGAGCTGACCTATTCTGTGACTTCGATGGTGCGTATCACGGATGTCTTGAACCCTGAAGATGAAGCTCTTTATCGTGCGCTGGCCGGTGGCGTGACGACGATTAATATTTTGCACGGCTCGGCCAATGCCATCGGCGGGCAAAACGCCGTCGTCAAGATTAAGTACGGGCGTCCCATCGAAGAATTTATGTTTCCGGGCGCGATGCCGGGCATCAAGTTCGCGCTCGGCGAAAATCCGAAGCGCACAAACTTTCCGCAGCCTCCCGGCCAGCGCCGTTATCCAGCGACGCGCATGGGCGTCGAAGAAGTCATCCGCGACGCCTTTGTCCGCGCACGCGACTACAAGGCCGCGTGGGATGATTACCGCGCGAAATTGCGCCGCGATAAAAACCTGATCGCGCCGCGCCGTGATTTGGAATTAGAACCGCTCGTGGAAATCCTCGAAGGCAAACGACTCGTACACGCGCACTGTTATCGCGCAGACGAGATTCTGATGCTTATCAACCTCGCGGACGAGTTTGGTTTCAAGATCAAAACTTTTCAGCACGTCTTGGAAGGCTACAAGGTCGCGCCGGAAATCGCGCGGCACGGCTCGGGCGGCTCGCTCTTTGCGGACAACTGGGGCTACAAGATCGAAGCTTACGATGCGATTCCTTATGCGGCTGCGATCATGGTGCGAGCCGGAGTCAATGTCTCCATCAACTCGGATTCCAACGAGCGCATGCGCCGTCTCAATATTGATGCCGCGAAGATGATGAAATACGGCGGCCTGACGGAAGTCGAGGCGTTAAAACTCATCACCATGAATCCGGCTTGGCAGCTCGGCGTACAGGATCGCGTCGGCTCTGTTGATGTCGGCAAAGATGCAGACCTCGCGATCTGGAACGGTCATCCGTTGAGCGTCTACTCGCGCGTCGAGACGACCCTGATTGACGGCGAGATTTTCTTTGACCGCCAGCAGGACATCACGCGCCGCGCGGAGCTTGAGCGCGAGGCCGCGACGCTGAAACAGGCCGAGCCGAACCGCGCCCCTGCGGGAGGCACGCCGCCCGCGCGCCCGCGCGAGAGCCGCCCCGCATACGAGCAGGACGACGACCATGTGGATGGAGGGAATCAGGAGCGATGAAAGTAAGAAAAATGTTTCTGTTATCTTTGTGCCTTCGCGCCTTTGTGGTTTCATTGACTGTTGCTTCATTGCTTCTTCCCTTCTCTGCCCTCGCACAGCAGATCAATGACGTGACGGTGCAGAACCGGAACGGGACGGCTGGCGTCTTTGCGATTCGCAACGCGCGCATCGTGACCGTCAGCGGCCCCGTCATCGAGAGCGGCACTATCGTTATCCGCAACGGTAAGATCGAAGCCGTCGGCGCGAGCGTGAGCGTTCCGGCGGGCGCAACGGAGATAGATGGAAGCGGCCTGAGCGTGTATCCGGGCATGATTGACCTGAGCACTTCGATGGGCTTGGTCGAGATCAGCAGCGGCGCGCCCGGTACGGTTGACACTTCAGAGATTGGCGACATGAACCCGAACGCGCAGGCCATCGTCGCCATCAGCCCGCACAGCGCGCACATCGGCGTTACGCGCGTCGCGGGCGTCACCAGCGTGCTGTCTCTGCCGACGGGCAATGTTATTTCCGGGCAGGCGGCCTTTATCAACCTCAACGGCTCGACGCAACGCGAGATGGCGGTC
>JACMLC010000245.1 GCA_014379795.1 Pyrinomonadaceae bacterium | reverse complement strand
GCGTAAAAATATGGCTGGCTCTTTTGGTTTGACGGGCGTCGGCGACGGTTACATGAAAACGGGACGCTTAAGCGATGCCCTGCGCGCCTATCAAAACGCGCTGGAGCTAGACCCGAACAATGCCGAATTGCCGGGAAAGATAGCGCGCGCAAGGGGGAACTGAAAAGCAGGACTCAGAACTCAGGACTCAGGACTCAGAAGAAAGAAAAGGCTTTGGCTTTTATTCTGAGTCCTGAGTTCTGAGTCCTGAGTTCTGATTGAGGAACATATGCTTCGTTGCCCGAAATGTAATCGTACTTATCAGGATGACATGCAGAAATTCTGCACGCATGATGGCGGGCGGCTGGTGCCTGATGTGGAAAAGCCTGTCTCCTTCGACCCGAATGCGACAGTGCATGCAGACCTCTCGAACCTGGACATCTCGGCCATGCCTCCCGCTGCTGCTGCTCCTCCGGCTGCGCGCCCGCCTGCAACAAACTTGGGTGCGACGATGGCAGGTGCGCCGCCGCCGTCGCCGCCGCCTTTGCCCCCCGGCTATCGCCCGCCGGATACTGCGCCGACCAGCTTTCCGCAGACGACGCGGCTCGACGAGCCGCCGCCGCAGCATCAGCAACAGCCGCCGCAGCATCAGCAGCAGATGAATTATCCGCCCGCGCCAGAGCCTGTCGCGCCTCCGCCACCGCAGCAGCCGCCTGCGCCTGCGCCTGTACAACAGCCTCCCGCGCCTCCGGCGCAGTTTCCGACGATGATGGCTCCGCCGCCGCCTGCATCGCAAGTCTCCGCGCCTATGCCTTCGTCAGCCCCTCTGCCGACAGGAACAGGCCAGATTCCGGCTCAATCTGCGCCCTTGCCTCCCGCGCGCGACACAGGGCCGATGCCATCTGCTCCGCTGCCTGCCGCGCCGAAAAAATCGAGGCTCGGTTTGATGCTCGGAATCGCGGGAGGCTTTCTGTTATTAGCGCTGATCGCAGGGGGCGTTGGCGCATATTTTTATTTGCAGCGCAACAAAACGACTAACGATAGCGGCAGCGTCATGCCCAACAATCCGACGATAAACAACAACGCGAACACAAATTCCAACAGCAGCGTCCCCACGCTGCCCAACCAGCCGCGCGCCACCGAAGCTCCGCCGAACTCCGTCAAGTTTGAAAACTCGCAGGCGAGTCTGGATGGCAAGCTCAAAGAGCATTATGTGGATTTCTATTTTTACTATCCGCAGTCGTGGCAAAAAAGCGACAAGGCAGGCGTGTCCGGTGCGCTCAACTTTGTGGATATCGAGCGCAAGCTGCCACCGGATTTCACGCAGGAGAATCTGACCGTCAGTTGGTATGAGAGCAAGGGCACGGTCGAAGCAGACCTCGCGGGCAAACTTCCTGCGCTCATCAAAGACCGCGATGCAGCTTTAGCTAAGATTTATCCCGAATATCAGAAAATCTCCGAAGGCAAGACCACCATCAACGGTATTGAGGGTTACGAATTTCGCTTTAAGGCTTTTTCGCGAGCCACGGATAAAGGCGACGTTAAAATCTGGGGGCGCATAGTCTATCTACCTCCCGGCGATGAAGAGAGCGCCAAAGGCGTCACGCTCTATATGATCACCTCCTCGCTCGCGCCTGAGCTGCAAAGCATAGATGATGTCGGCGTCAAGGGTGAGCTGCCGATGATTCTCAACTCGTTCACGCTGGGGAAGAGCTAGTTAAAACACAGAACACAGGACTCAGGACACAGGACTCAGAAGAAAAACGATTTCAGCTTTTCATTCTGAGTTCTGAGTTCTGAGTTCTGAGTCCTGCTTTTACAGAAAGCCAAAATTATGAAAATCGTTTTCGTCGAAGAACGCAACGGCCAGCCATTGCCCGAGCGCGCGTTTGAACAGCAGCTTATTAAGGTCGGGCGCGACCCGGCAGAGTGTCTCGTCGTCTTTGACCAGACGGAATGGCCTATGGTTTCGCGCAAGCACGCCGAGATTCGCTTGAAGGACGGGCGCTACCTGCTCGTTGATACCAATTCGAGCTTTGGCACTTTCCTCAACGGCCAGCGCGTCGCGGAACCGACGGAAATCAAAGCCGGAATGAGCTTGCAATTCGGCGCGGGCGGCCCGGTCATGCGCGTCGCGCGCATAGACGAGTCCGCGCCGGAAGCGCAACCGAACCTCGCGGAGCTTGAGACGCATCGCGATTTGCCTTCGGGACTCGCGCAGAAGATGAAAGACTCTGTCGCCGTCGCGCCGCCTCCGCCTGCTGCTCCAAAGCCTGCTGCGCCGCCGCCACCTCCTCCTGCGAAAGCTGCTGCGCCGCTACCGCCGCCGAAACCCGCCAAGCCGTCAGCTCAGCCGACGATAGAGTTGCTGCGCTCTGCGACGGGCAAGATGGAGCGCGTCACCATCGCCGATAAAGAAGTGGTGGCGCTGGGGCGCGACCCGGCTGTTGATGTTGTGATTGATGCTGACGCGGCGGTCGTCTCGCGCCGGCACGCAGAGATAAAAAGGCGCGACGGTCAATGCGTGCTTTTCGATCTCGGCAGCTTTAACGGGACTTTGATTAACGACCAGCGCATCACCGCTCCGACGCCGCTCTATGATGGCGACCGCATCCAGCTTGGGATGGGTGGGCCAATCCTGCGCTTTAGCGATCCGGCGCATCCGGCGCAGGCGCAAAGCCAGATGCCCGCCGCCGCACGCAACGTCAGCGGAGCCGTCCCCGTTGTCTCGACCGAGCGCGCACAAGGTGGCGACGTTGGCATGCACACGATGGTTATCAAGGCCGGTTCCGGCTCTTTAAACCAGCCGATGCCGCGTCCCACGGAAGGCGGGCCGCAGCCGCAGCTTCTGATGCAGCTCACCTTTGATGGCCGCCCGCAGCTTTCAATCGGTCGCGCGCCGGACAACGACATCCGGCTCGACGGCCTGCAAATCTCAAATCATCACGCGCGATTCCGGCAGCAGGGCGACACAGTCTTTGTCGAAGACGCAGGCTCGACCAATGGCGTCTATGTCAACGGCGCGCGCATCACCGGTCGCCGCCCGATACAGAATCAGGACATCGTGCAGATCGGCCCCTTCGTCGTTCAAGCGGACGCGCAGCGCGGCATCGCTATCTTCGACACACGCTCGAAGACGCGCATAGACTGTATAGACATCACGAAGGAAGTTAAGAATCGTTCGGGCGGCGGCAAGATCAAACTGCTCGATGATGTGGATTTGACGATTCTGCCGAACGAGTTTGTCGGGCTGCTGGGGCCTTCGGGCGCGGGCAAGTCAACCTTGATGGATTCCTTGAACGGCATGCGCCCCGCTTCGAGCGGCCATGTGCTGATTAATAATTTAGACCTCTATCAACACCTCGACTCGCTCAAGCAATCCATCGGCTATGTCCCGCAGGACGACATCATACACCGCGAGTTGACAGTCTATCGCACGCTCTATTACGTCGCGCGGCTGCGCCTGTCGCGTGATGTCTCAAAGCAGGAGATAGACCAGATCGTCAATGAAGTGATGGACGTGACGGGACTCTCCGAGCGGCGCGATGTGCCTGTCGGGCAGCTCTCAGGCGGACAGCGCAAGCGCGTCTCGATTGCTGTAGAACTCATCACCAAGCCTTCGGTTATCTTTCTGGACGAGCCGACATCCGGCCTCGACCCCGCGACGGAAGAGAAGATCATGCGTCTCTTCCGGCAGATTGCCGAATCCGGACGCACCGTTATCTTAACGACGCACGCGATGGAGAACGTGCGGCTCTTTGACAAGATCGTCGTCATGATGCGCGGTAAGCTGGTTTTTTACGGCGCGCCGCAGGAAGCCTTAGCGCACATCAAAGCGGACAGCTTTAAAGACCTTTACGATAAGCTCGAAGCTCCGATTGACGAGCGCGTCTCGCAGATGCAGCCCCTCACGCCCAACGCCAGCAAGGAGCAGAAACAGGATTTTAAGAAACGCAAAGAACA
This sequence comes from Pyrinomonadaceae bacterium, assembly GCA_014379795.1. GTDB lineage: Bacteria > Acidobacteriota > Blastocatellia > Pyrinomonadales > Pyrinomonadaceae > JACMLC01. The sequence goes on along the minus strand of JACMLC010000245.1, from coordinate 1,146 downwards.
GATTTCCGAACAGGTCGCAGAAGAATGGAAGGTCAGCTTCCAGCAAACGCAGCAGTACCAGCGCAACATCGTCCAGCCCTTAAGCGGTCTCAAACGCGACATGCAGGTCGCAGCCCCCGCGCGCCGCCGCGCGAGCGTGACGGATGCGCTCAGGCAATGGGCGACCCTTGCGCGCCGCTATATGGAAGTCCTCGGGCGCGACAAGTTTAATCTGCTCATCCTGTTCGGGCAGGCTCCGATTGTCGCCTTCATGACCTATCTGGTGGTCGGCAAAGACCAGCCGCGCGACTTTCCCTTCTTTGTTCTCGCGCTGGTCGCAGTCTGGTTCGGCACCAGCGTCTCTGCGCGCGAGATTATCCGCGAGCGCGCCGTCTACAACCGCGAGCGGATGGTCAATCTGGGACTCTTGCCATACATCGGCTCAAAGCTGCTCATCCTTTCGCTGATCGTAGGCTTCCAGTGCGTCATGCTGTTCGGCACGCTCAAAGCCTTTGATATTGTCGGATTGATGAAACTGCCGGGTTATATCTTAGGCATCCCGCAACTCATCATCATGATTATCACGGGCATGGTCGGCATCGCGCTCGGCCTCTTTGTCTCCGGCATAGTCAAGACCTCCGAGATGGCGACGAGCCTTGTGCCGTTGATCTTGATTCCGCAGATTCTCTTTTCCGGTCTGGTCGGAGTCCCGAAAGACTTTGGCGTCAAGGCCATCGGAGCCATCATGCCCGCGACGTGGTCTTTCGATGAGATGAAGAGACTATCGGGGCTGGATACCCTGAACGAAGAAGGCTCAGACCGCAACGGCCCGAATGAAGGTCGCGGACTCTACAAGCAGGTCGAGCGTGAGAACGACGACATCATCGCCAAAGCCAAAAAGGATATAGACAAATACCGCGAGGATGCCGAAGGCGAATCGAAAGATTACCAGACGAAGATGGAAGATTACGTGCGCGAGCTGCAAACCAACCCTTCGGCTGTCAAGCCGGTCGCGCCGGAACTTGCTCCCGCGCCGCCTATCGGGACAGCGCGCAAAATACCGGAGGATTTAAGCAACTACATAGACTTCCTGCATCCATGGGGACACGGGCTGGTCAATCCCATCGTGCTGCTGATTATGTTCTTCGGCCTCATCATCGCCACGAT
>JACMLC010000244.1 GCA_014379795.1 Pyrinomonadaceae bacterium | reverse complement strand
GGAGGACGCGCGCCGCGCCAGCTCTCGCGCCAGATTCTGTGCGACATTCTTCAGCCGCGCGCCGAAGAAGTCCTGATGCACGTGGCGGATGAAATCAAAGATTCAGGGTGGGAGCGGCAATTGTCGAGCGGCGTGGTCTTGACGGGCGGCGGTGCATTGCTCGATGGCATGGCGGAGATTGCAGAGCAGGTTTTCGATGCTCCCGTGCGTCTCGGCTATCCCGAAAGAGACCGTTTCGGCGGCCTCATCGAAGATATTCAAAGTCCCGCGTGGGCGGCGGCGGCAGGCTTGTCGCTGGTCACACAGCGCGCACAAAGTGCGGAAATGCGCTCCGGCGGAGGAAAAAGAGCAGGCGCGGGACGGCTCACGCACTTTGTTTCAAAATTTCGTCACCGTTTTAGTGGTATTTTTTGACAAGTTGTTGTATGCTGCCGCGCCAGCCGGCACAAGATGTAGTCCGCAAGATATAGGTGCCCCCGGCGCGAACAGCCCAAGATAACAGTTCCGCAAGATGAGAGAGAGGACAGACATTATGACACCGGATGGCCGTCAACCGGGCAACGGCATCAATATTTTTATAGATGACGAGCCGCCCATTACCGGAGCGCGCATTAAAGTCATCGGCATCGGCGGCGGCGGCAGCAACGCCGTCAATCGCATGATCGAAGCCGGCATCGAGGGCATCGAATTTCTGGTCGCCAATACCGACCTGCAAGCCTTAAAACGCTCGCGCGCACCGATTAAGATACAGCTCGGCGGCAGATTGACCAAAGGGCTTGGCGCTGGAGCCAACCCGGTCATCGGACGCGACGCCGCGCTCGAAGATACAGAGAAAATTATCGAAGTGCTCGAAGGCGCGGATATGGTCTTTGTGACGACAGGCCTCGGCGGCGGCACGGGCACGGGCGCGGCGCCGATTATCGCCAGCCTTGCTACAGAGCTTAACGCGCTGACCGTCGCGGTCGTGACTAAGCCTTTTCACTTCGAGGGACGCCGCCGCATGCAGCAGGCCGAAGTTGGTCTCAGAGAATTGCGTGCGTGCGTGGACACGGTGATCACGATTCCGAACGAGCGGCTGCTTCATACGGTTGAACGCAGCGTCTCGCTGGCCGATTCGTTCAAGGTCGCGGATGACGTGCTCAGGCAGGCCGTGCAGGGCATCTCGGATTTGATTACGGTTCCCGGTCTCATCAATCTGGATTTCGCGGATGTCAAAGCGATTATGGCCGGGATGGGACTCGCGCTGATGGGCGCGGGGCGTGCCAGTGGAGAGAACCGCGCCGTCGAAGCCACGCAGCAGGCCATCACTTCGCCGCTCCTTGAAGAAGCGACGATTGAAGGCGCAAAAGGCGTGCTCATCAACATCACGGGCGGGTCAGACCTCACGCTTTACGAAGTCAACGAGGCTTCTTCGATTATCCGCGAAGCGGCTGACGATGATGCTAACATTATCTTCGGCGCGGTGATTGACGAAACCCTACGCGACGAGATGAGGATTACAGTCATCGCCACCGGGTTTGATAAAGAATCTGCTGATTCCGGTTCGATAGCCGCGAACGAGCGGATGCAAGCTACGCCGCCGCGCTATACCAGAACCCCCGGCGACGATTTATCGCGCCCCAACATCAGCAATCCAGCGCGCCCCGAAGACCTGGACGTGCCGACGTTCATTCGCAAGAAAGCAGACTAACATCAAGTCTCAAGTCTCAAGTCCCAAGTCCCAAGTCTGATTTTCTTTCAGACTTGGGACTTGGGACTTGAGACTTGAGACTCTTTCGTGTAGCATGGCGCGCATTCCTTAGCAGGATTTTCCATTTCGGGTAAAACACCGCTTCTCTCCTTGAATGGGCCGTAGCCTGCGAGAGTGGTTTGAATGTTCGCGCTAATGCGCGTCAGCGTCGCAATCCGCGCGACGGGCGCGTATGGAGACGCGTTCTCCCCGCTTCATCTTAGTGGAGGTTAGAAGGTCACAGTGAATCGTAAATTAATCAGAACAACCCTAGCAGAGATCAAAAATAAAGGGCGCGACTCTGCGCCGCCCAGAGAGCGTACCAATGGCAGCCCGTCTCGTTCCAGCGGGAGCGGCAGCGGCAGCGGAGGAGGAAGCAGTTCAGAGGCATCGCGAGAGCGTGCGTCTCAATCCGCTTCCGCCGTCCAGATACGCAAGCGCACGCCCCCGCCGACGGAAACAAGCGCGGAAATCTTTTACTACAAGAAACAGATTGACGCGCACACACAGATGATCATCGTCCTGCTCGACGGCGAACAGATAGAGGGCACTATCGAGTGGTATGATCGCAATGCGCTCAAGGTCAACCGCAAGTCGGCTCCCAACCTTCTGTTGCTCAAACATAACATCAAGTATATGTACAAGGCCGATGAGCGTGAGGACGATTAAAGCGCATCCGGAGAGCAGACGCGCGAAGGCTTCTTGATCTGGCTTCAGAAGGCTCTTGCACGCACTCAAGGCCGCTCGCGCCCGGCGTCGAAATCATGACAGAGTCGCCGTATAACTCATCCGCACAGCCGTCGCGCCAGAGGCGTCGTCTACCGCGCATCGCCGTCACGATGGGCGACCCGGCAGGCATCGGCCCCGAAGTCGTCCTCAAAGCCGTTGCCGAAGAAGAGGTGCGAGCCGCCTGCGCCCCCGTCATCATCGGCGATGCACAGCTCTTAGCGCACACGGCGCGCACGCTTGATTTGCAATGCGGATATGACATTGTGCGCAAGGGCGAACGGCTGCCGGATCATTTCACAGACCCGATCATCTATCACTTGGACAACGTGGCGGGACACCTTGAGCCGGGCATCGAATCCGGCGCGGCTGGCAAGGCTGCTGCCGGTTACATCGAATCGGCGGTCGAGCTGTGCGCGAGTGGAGGCGTGGATGCGATTGCGACCGCGCCGATTAACAAGCGTGCTTTATTCTTAGGCGGTTACAGCTTTCCCGGCCACACGGAATTTCTCGCGCAATTGACCAGCACGGAAGAATACGCGATGGCTTTCGTCGCTTCCAATCTGCGCATCGTCCTGCTGTCCACGCACGTTCCGCTTTCTGAGGCCATTCGCCTTGTCGAGCGTGACCGGATTGTGCGCGTTACCCGTCTGGCGCACCGCGAGCTTAAGCGTTGGGGAATAGAACGTCCGCGCATCGCCGTCGCCGCGCTCAACCCGCATGGAGCGGAAGGCGGATTGTTCGGCGTCGAAGAGGCTTCGGAGATCATGCCTGCGGTCGAAGCCTGCCGGGGCGTGGATGACATGAACGTGCAGGGGCCTTTTTCCGCAGACACGATTTTCCTGCGCGCCTCTCGCGGAGAGTTCGATGCTGTGATTTCGTGTTACCATGACCAGGCGATGATTCCCGTCAAGTGCCTGTCATTTGGCGAAGCCGTCAATGTCACACTCGGATTGCCATTCATCCGCACTTCTGTGGATCACGGAACGGCCTTTGATATTGCGGGCAAGGGACTCGCGGAACATTCGAGCATGACGGCGGCGATTAAGCTGGCAGCGGAACTCTCCACCCGCTCAGATGAATCAAGCCGGCCCGTCGAAGTTTAAGATTAGAGGGGGAGACGTAAAAGGTGTCAGAGCAAAATGCTCAAGACTCACAAAAAATACTCGTGGCGGACGATGACCCGGCAATCCTGCGTCTGGTCACGGCCATTGTCGAGAAAGAGGGCTACACAGTTATCCCCGCGCGCGACGGGCGCGAGGCATATAAAATTCTGCAATCCGATTCGGGCTTTATCGCCGGCATTTTTGATGTCGTGATGCCGCACATACAGGGGCCAGAGCTTGTTCGTTACATGCAAACGGAAAAGCGCCTGATGAAAATTCCCGTAATGATGATGACCGCAGAGCAGAATCCAAAGCTCTCGTCAGACAGCTTTGCCGCCGGAGCCGTCGTCTTTCTTCCCAAACCGTTCACGACCGCGCAGCTCCAAATCATGCTCCGAATGCTCATCGCCAAAAGCAAAAGCGTTTCGTGAAACTAAGAGTGGCTGATTTCC
>JACMLC010000243.1 GCA_014379795.1 Pyrinomonadaceae bacterium | reverse complement strand
TGTTACAACGCACGTGACCGTCCTTTCGTACTTTTGCATTAAGACAGCCGGGAATTTTTCTCTGCGTTAGAGCTTTTGCGCTTTAACGCGATTTAAGTCAGGGTGTAAGCGCAAGACGAGATGGCAGACGAAACCAAAGACCGGCAGCCACTTCCTCCAACGGCTGCAACGCCGGAAGAGCGCGCCGATGAGCCGCGCTCTCAAGCCTCGCCGCGCACGGACGACAAAAGCCCCAGCCCCGGATTTGAAAGCAAGGATGCGGGCGAATTGCCCTTGCCGCCCACAGACGCGCCGCCCCCGACTCCCGAAAGTCAGGCCGCATTGACCGGCAAAGCTCCTTCGGGCAGCTCTTCCAGCGGCACGACCGTTCCGGCTTCATCCGGCGATCCTTCAGCAAGCACAACTGCACCCGTCGAGACAACCGGAGCGCAGCCACCCGGCGGCGCATCGCCGGAGGTCGGCGACCCGCTCAAGAATCCTTCGCAGTCGGACGCGGAGAAGGCCACCAAGATTGCCGAAGCAAAGTCACGCGCCGCCGCCGCCAAACAGGCCGCAGGCGACAAGCCCGCGCCCGTGCAACCCGGCGCAGTAGCCGCAGCCGCCCCGCCAAAAGCTCCCGTCAAGAAAAAAGATGAAGGGCCAAAGCCGACGGATGCTGCGAATCACGCGCTCGTCAAAAAGCTGGGCCAGCGTTTCGGCGATGCTTTGGGCGACGCGTCGGAATTTATCGGGCAGCTTTCCATTAACATCGCTCCATCAAGCATCGTTGCCGTCTGCGACTTTCTCAAACGTGATGCTGAAGCGCAGTTCAATTATTTGACTGACGTGACGTGCGTGCATTTCCCGGATCGCTTCGATGCGCCGTTTGAGATGGTCTATAACCTTTATTCAATCGGGACGGGCGAGCGCGTGCGTTTGAAAGTCGCCGTCAATGAAGAAACGGGCGTCGAGAGCGTGTGCCGCGTGTGGCCTGCTGCGAACTGGATGGAGCGCGAAGTCTTTGATCTCTTCGGCATCAAGTTTCTGAATCATCCGGACTTGCGCCGCATCCTGCTGCCGGAGGATTGGGAAGGCTTCCCCTTGCGCAAAGAGTACCCGTTGGAGTTCATGGAAAATAACTGGACTGTGCGCCACTTGCCGGAGTTCACAGAGGTGCAGCAGGAACAGCTTGAGCAGCGGCGCGGCTACGGCCTCGAAATTCTCTCCATGCCCGAAGAGAGAAAGGTGCGCGAGATTTTCCGCGCGGGTAAGGAAGTGATGCCGAAAGACAAATGAATTTTGGATTTTAGATTTTGGAGTTTGGATTAGCCGGATACTTAACCCTGAAGATGGATTCTAGTCTTCAACTCCTGCTACTCGATCAATCCAAAATCCAAAATCCCAAATCTAAAATTGAGATGACTCCAAAGGAAATAGCACAGCATTACGAAGCAAAAGTTTTCGAGACCGTAGAGGCCGCCGAAGCGGCTGGCTTTGTGTTGACCGAGACGATGACGCCGCGCAACACCTGGAACAAGGCGAGCGCGGCGCAGGCTATCGTCTATAAGCTCTTGGCGAAGAAGAGAAGCGGTGACGCGCAGGAGATCGGTCTCGTGCTGGAAAATCACAGCGTGAGTGGTTGTTATAAGGGCAAGGATGAAGGCGGAAGGATGAAGGCGGAAGGAGGTGAAGGCACGGAGGAAAGATAAGGAATGAAAGATGACCGCGATGCTATTAATTAGCGAGCCTTCATCCTTCCGCCTTCATCCTTCCGCCTTGCTTTTCCAGTGCATCAAGTAGAAATCGCCACAACGCGTGAGACGCTGCTCGATAGTCCGGAGATGGTCTTGAACATGGGGCCGCAGCACCCCTCTACGCATGGAGTCTTGCGCGTCATCCTGCGGCTCGACGGCGAGACTGTGATTGACTTGGATTGCGACATCGGATTCCTGCATCGCGGGATGGAGAAGATTGCAGAGAGTCGCACGTATTCGATGATCGCGCCGTATTGGGACAGGCTCGATTACATCGCCGCTGTCTCGAACGGCTTGGTCTGGGTCGAAACGGTCGAGCAGATGATGGGCCTGGTGGTGCCGCCGCGCGCTCATTACATACGAACGATACTGACCGAGTTGAACCGCATCGCTTCGCACTTGCTGTGGCTTGCCACGCATGGTCTAGACATAGGCTCTTTCACAGTCCTGCTCTGGGCTTTGCGCGAGCGCGAAGAGATTCTGAAGATTTTTGAGCGGCAGTTCGGAGCGCGCCTCACCTGTCACGCGTGGCGCATCGGCGGCATGCCGAACGATGCTTACGATGGTTTCGTGAAGGATGTGCAGCAGTTCGTCAACAACTTTCCGCATCGCATAGACGAATACGAAACGCTGCTTTCGGAGAATCGCATCTGGCTCGGGCGCACGGTTGGCATCGGCGTCATCTCTGCTGAAGACGCGATTGCCATAGGGCTTTCGGGGCCAGCCCTGCGCGGCTCAGGCATCGCGTGGGACATCCGCAAGTCGCGCCCGTATGCAGCCTATGCCGATATGGATTTCGATATTCCGGTCGGCGAGAACGGCGACACATATGACCGCTACCTGGTGCGTCTGGAAGAGATGAGGCAGTCGCGCCGCATCGTGCAGCAGGCCATAGACAAGCTGCCGGACGGCCCCGTCAACGCTAAGGTGCCGAAGATTATCAGGCCGCCCGCAGGCGATTACTATCATTCTATCGAAGGGCCGAAGGGCGAGATCGGTTGCTATCTAGTGAGCGACGGCACGGCTATGCCTGCGCGCGTGCGCGTGCGCCCGCCCTGCTTTATTAACTTGCAGGCGCTCAGACAAATGTGCATCGGTCATTTAGTAGCAGATGTCGTCGCAATCATCGGAACGCTGGATATTGTGTTGGGTGAGATTGACAGGTAGAAGTTTAGAGAGTTCAGAGAGTTTATAGAGTTC
>JACMLC010000242.1 GCA_014379795.1 Pyrinomonadaceae bacterium | reverse complement strand
CGCGACAACGCCGCAGTCATCATGAGCGACCCGCACACCATTCGCTTTGGCACAATCTTTCTCGTCGGCTTGCCTTCAGACGAAGGCATGATCAGCGTCCTCTCGCACGAGCTGACGCACATCGCGGACGGCAGGCAAAACTCACTGCAAGCTCTGTTTTATCTGGTTGGAAGGCGTGCGGCGCGGCAAACCGGCTTGCGCATCAACGCGCAGAAGGCCGAAGAGCTGACGTGCGATCTGGTCGGAGTGCGAGCCGCGCGCACATTGGTTGCGCGCACGCCGGACAGCAGAGAACCGCAAGCGCAAAGACTGTCGCGCTCGCTCGCACACAACTGCGTGGACAATGACGAGACGGACGAAGACCATCTCTCGCCGCGCAGCACCATGCGCGCAGTCCTCTCCCTAGACCCCGCGCTCACACGCGCGCTGGCAAACGACGACGATAATCCGCTTAATCAGATTGAGTTTCGGACATTCGGCGGAGCCGCTCCTATCACGGGAACAATCTCACTGCCTCCCGCGCAGTAGTACACTAAAGCTCATATCTGTTACGCCATAGAACATTAAAAGCGCGTGGCGGACATAAAAATCCCATCATTCAGTGAGAAAATCTGTCTGAGCATGCAGGCATACGGGTTGCTGTAAATCGGTTGCAGCTAAGTGTGTCAATCCGTTTTATAGCTAATGGTAGTCAATCAAGCAGGTTATTAAGGATTCAGTTTATGCATAACAAATTTCGTCTCGCAATTTTAGGTGTCTCGATGCTGGGGTTGAAAGCTGTCCTGACAATCATTGGTTTCGTTCTTATTTCAGCTAATCCTACAGGGCAAATCTCAGAACAGAGAATTGATGAGACCGGCGAGAAATCAGTTGGAGCCGAACGGCGCGAAGCGCAAACGGATTTCGGGAAAGTGCCGCTCAGTTTTGAAGCCAATCAGGGACAGACCGACGGGCAAGTTAAATTCCTGTCGCGCGGTAACGGGTACTCGCTTTTCCTGACACAGAATGAAGCCGTGATGACTTTGAAAAAAGAGCGGAGCAATGCCGCGCGAGAAAACGCCGTGTTGCGAATCAGCTTGGACAAGGCCAACCCTGAGCCGGAAATAACTGCTCAAAACGAATTGCCGGGAAAGAGCAATTATTTTAGCGGCCAGAGCCAGCAATGGCGCACAGATGTGCAGACTTTTGCGCGTGTGCATTACAAGGACGTGTATCCCGGAGTTGACCAAGTTTTTTACGGCAACGGGCGACAACTGGAATACGACTTTATCGTCGCGCCACATGCAGACGCAAAGCAAATCGCGCTTAACTTTGAAGGCGTCGAAAAGATCGAGCTTGACCATCAAGGCGAGCTGATTTTGCGGCTCAAAGACGGCATCGTCCGGCAACATAAACCCCTCGTTTATCAAACAGTGGGTGATGAGCGCAAAGAGATTGCCGGAAACTATTTTCTGAAAAACGAAACGCAGGTCGGTTTTGAGATTGGCGAGTATGATGTTTCCAAGCCGCTCGTGATTGACCCCGTGCTGGTTTATTCAACTTATCTAGGCGGCATGGGCTACGACGCCGGTAATGCCATCGCGGTGGACAATGCAGGCAACGCCTATATCGTTGGCAACGCTTCGCCGGTTAATTTTCCGACCACGCCCGGCGCTTATCAGACCACGCCTCCGGGGACCTTTGTGGCGAAACTAAACGCGGCGGGCAACGCGCTCATCTATTCGACCTATCTGCTGGGCGGCGGAGGCAGCGCCATCGCCGTTGATGCGGCAGGTAATGCTTACGTCGCGGGGATGGCTTCGTCGCCGGACTTTCCCATCACGCCGGGAGCATTTCAAACCGCGCCGGGAGGCTTTGATGTCGCGTTGACAAAGCTCAACGCTGCGGGCAACGCGCTTGTTTATTCATCTCGCTTCGGCGGCGCCTTTGACGACTTCGTGCGCGACATCGCGCTGGATGCGGCGGGGAATGTTTACCTCGCGGGCTGGACGAAAAACCCTACCCCGATCAGCACGTTTCCGGTCGTCAACGCCTTTCAGCCGAATTACGGAGGCGGTAACAATGACGGGTTCGTCACGAAGGTCAATGCGACGGGGACGGCGCTCGTCTATTCTACTTACTTGGGCGCGGGGGAAGTTCTCAACACGACGGATGATTGGGCTGAAGGCATCGCGGTTGACAGCGCGGGCAGCGCGTATGTCACAGGCTATACCTACTCGCCGGACTTTCCCGTCACGCCGGGAGCCTACGACAGAACGCGTTGCGGGCTGGATGCCTTTGTCACCAAGTTTGCGCCGGACGGGCGCACGCTCGTCTATTCGACTTTTTTCGGCGGCTGCGCACGCGAACAGGGAATGGGCATTGCAGTGGACGGCGCGGGCAATGCCTTTGTGGCGGGCATTACGGAATCAAACGACCTTCCCACGACGGCGGGCGCGTTTCAGCGGACGGGCAGTTTCGATGCCTTTGTTATGAAGCTTAACCCTAGCGGCTCTGCGCTGGTCTACTCAACTTATCTCGGCGGCGAAGATGTGGACAGGGGATGGGGCATTGCGATTGATAATTCCGGCAATGCCGCCGTCACGGGCGATACCAAATCCAGAGACTTTCCGACGACCAATGACCTGTATCCAACTTATCGCGGCGGTGCGAGCGATGCCTTTGTCACGAAATTAAATCCGACCGGAACCGCGCTCGTCTATTCATCCTATCTCGGCGGAAGCCTGACGGATGAAGGACGCGGCATCGCTGCACAAGGGAACGGGAACGTCTTCGTCACGGGCAATACATCTGCATACAATTTCCCGACGACAGCGGGAGCGTTCCAAACGCAAAATGCCGGTGGAGGTGAAAGTCACGACGACGCTTTTGTCGTGAAGATCGGCGACCCTGCGCCGCCGGTACGCAAAACTCCGTTTGATTTTGACGGCGATAGCAAAGCGGACATCGCTGTTTTTCGTTCCGCAGGCGGCAGTTGGTATATACAGCAAAGTTCCGACAATGCTTTTCGCGCTATGCAGTTCGGGCTGGCGACAGACCGCATCGCTCCTGCCGATTATGACGGAGACGGCAAGACAGACATCGCCGTTTATCGCAACGGCACATGGTACTTGTTGAGAAGCCAGGCCGGATTTACCGGAATCGCATTCGGCGCGGCGGACGACATTCCAGTGGCGGCAGATTATGACGGCGATGGCAAAGCCGAGTTAGCCGTCTTTCGACCATCGAGCGGCGTCTGGTATTTCTACAATCTGGCGAACAATCAAACGAGCGCGACGGCCTTCGGAACAACGGGCGACAAACCCGTAGCGGCGGATTACGACGGCGACGGCAAGGCTGATGTTGCGGTGTTCCGCGCGGGAACTTGGTTTATTCAGAGAAGCCAGCTCGGATTCACAGCGTTTCAGTTTGGCGTAGCGACTGATAAACCCGTGGCGGCAGATTATGACGGCGACGGTAAAGCAGACATGGCAGTGTTCCGTCCGGGTCAGGGCATTTGGTATCTGTTGCAGAGCACGAATGGATTTCGCGGGCAACAGTTTGGCTTGAGTGCTGACATCCCTGTGCCTGCTGATTATGACGGTGATGCTAAATCAGACATCGCGGTCTTCCGTCAGGGAGCGTGGTACATAATTCAGAGCACGAACAACGCGCTTCGCACAGACCAGTTCGGCACCGGCGGAGATGTGCCCGTTCCGCAAGCTGTCAATCCTTAAAGAGCATCAGGCGATGTGGGAAAGGTAAGAGGATGGAACAGACGGTCGAAGCAATCATAATTGAAGGTTGGATTATTTTTAGAGGAGTATGATGGTCAATCAAGATTCATTTCAAACAAAATGGACGCCGCGCATTTTGAGCGTCCTGCGGATAGTCTCGGCGTTGCTGATGACACAGCACGGCGCGCAGAAACTCTTCGGCGTGCTGGCTACGCGTCCCGGCCCGACGCCCGCGCTGCTCTCTATGTCCGGCATAGCCGGTGTGTTGGAGTTCTTTGGCGGGCTGCTGCTCCTGATCGGGCTGTTTACCCGTCCTGTGGCTTTCATCCTGTCCGGCCTGCTGGCGGTAGCTTACTTCATGGCGCACGCGCCGCAAGGATTCTGGCCGATTATAAATAAGGGAGAGTTGGCAGCGCTCTACAGCTTTGTGTTTCTGTATCTGGCGGTGGCCGGAGGAGGCGAGTGGAGCTTAGATAGGTTGTGGCAAAGGCGCAACACTGCGCACCGTTCCGGCGACGCCTCTGGATTGGGAGAGCGAGAGGCTTGGGGGGCAAGTCCTCAACAATAAATTTCGATTTAAGCTGTCACAGCACGCGCCGGCGCGGGATTGTTTGTCTTGCGGAGTATCTCTGTAAAACGCGGCTCGGAGCGCAAGGAATCAAACTGCGGGTCAACGCCGAGCCATGCGAGCCGCCCGTCGCGTATCTCTAACGCGCGCTCAAGCTGTGCAAGCGCCTGCTCCCGGTCGTCCAGATTGCGATACACCATCGCCAGCAGATAAGGCGAGACATAGCGTACGGCTGATAGCTCTTCGATTTCTGAAAGCAGCGCGCGCGCTCTCTCCTCCTGACCAGCCGCAGCACAAGCGGAGGCGAGCCAGAAGAGCGTGTAAGGAGTTCTGCCCAACAGCGCGACGGCTTTCTGCCCGGCTTCAATCGCTTCCTCATGCGCTCCCGTATGCAACAGCACGACGCACATAAAAATATGCCCCATGCCATACTGCGGCTCGTTGATGGCAAGCTTTCGGACGGCGGCGATTGATTCCTCATAACGACGTGCATGAAAGTAAGTCCACGCGAGCGCGTGATGGACAAGAGGTGTGAGCGGGTCAAGCTCAAGCGCGCGACGCACCTGTGCCAGCGCTTCGTCGAATCGCCCCGCCATCCCTAAGAAATAGCAATACCACAAACGCCCCGTCGCATAGTTGGGATTCAATTCAGTCGCACGCCGCAGATAACGCTCTGCCGTCTGCCAATCGAAATCATGCGTGAGCGTGGCAAAGCCGAGCGCGGAATAAGCTTCGGCCAGATTGTCGTCCAACTTGATAGCCGTGAGCGCGGCGTCAATCGCCGCCGCCGAAGTGTCTGCGAAAGGCAGCACGGCATAAACCCCTAAGAGGTTGTAATAATCCGCGATGCCCGTGTAAGCCTGCGCGTATTCCGTATCGAGCGCGATGGCGCGGTTGTAACAGACGAGGGCTTTGGCAAATCCTTCTTCGGTAAAACTGTTCCAGTAGTAACGACCGCGCAGGTAAACTTCATAAGCTTCCGGGTCGTCCGTCCCGCGCTTCTTGAGTTGAATGCGCTCTTCG
>JACMLC010000241.1 GCA_014379795.1 Pyrinomonadaceae bacterium | reverse complement strand
GGCACAAACGCTCTGCGACATCAAAGCCGCCGACAAAATCCGTCTCCGGCAGAATGACTGCGAACTCTTCGCCGCCGATGCGTGCGGAGAGGTCTATGCCGCGCGTCCCGGCTAGCAGCGACTTGGACAAATATTTGATCGCTTCATCGCCCGCTTCGTGGCCGTAAGTGTCGTTCACTTTTTTGAAATGATCTATGTCGAGCAGGAGCAGGCAGAAGGGTCTGCTGTACCGCAGGGTGCGCGTCACTTCGCGGTCAAGCTGGCGTTCGAAGCGGCGACGATTCGCCAGCCCTGTCAAATGATCCGTAAACGCTGCTTCTTCGCAGGTGTCCAGATAGCCCTTGAAATCGAGCAGCGTGCGCGTGCGCGCCAGCAAGAGGTCAAGGTCTGTCGGGTCTGTGATATAGCCAAGCGCGCCAACCTCTGCGCCGCGCCGCAAATCCTGCGCGTCGCCGCGCGCGGCTGACTGGATGATGATGGGAATAAACTTGGTCTGCGGGTTGGCGCGCACACGCCGCGCCAGCTCGTACCCGTCCATCCTCGGCATCATCACATCTGTGATAATCAGGTCTGGCGGGTAAGACTCAACCGCCGCCAAGCCATCCACGCCGTCGTTCGCAATCCGCACTTCGTAGCCCGCAGTTTGCAGTGCGATCTTGAGCAGCGTTTGTTTATCCGGTTCGTCGTCAACGACGAGTACATTAAAGTTTCCGATCATATTTTTCTGTGCGCCATGGGGCAAGCTATTGAATTGTAAAGGGTAAAGAGCGATAAGACAAAAGCTGTTTTTGCCTGCCGCCGGTAAAATCTTGAGCGACCGTTTAGACCTTCACGCCATGCAAAAGATAGGGGTTGCGCCGCTCACTTCTTCGTGCTAGAGTGGCGTTCTTCAGTTGTTGTTCGCACTTCGTTTTACAGCACATCAAGCCACAACGAACCCGTACAGGAATTGAAGACCTCGTGCTCCGGGCAGTCCCTTACATTCCCGTTTCTTTATCAAGCGTACCACTTTTTTGCGGCCTCCGTGTTCTAAGGCGGTTTTTAGCACGACAAAACCGGCATAAATTTAAGATTTTTATCACCACACCCCTATAGAAGGATTTTTCAGATGCTACACAGACGCGCCTGCGACCTTTCCGCTGAAGAACGCGGTAATGTCATCCGACACCTCGACTTTGGCGCGGGACTCGACGATATCCTGATTGCAAGATTTGCTGCACGCTCGACTGCCGTTGATTTCCGTCGTCGCCGTTTTGTTTACCGCGAGGGAGACCCTGCTGACTCTCTGTATTTGATCGCGCGGGGGCGCATCAAGCTCTGCCGCGTTGAGCAGGGGACGGCGCGCGAAGCCGTGATAGACATCCTTCCGGTAGGCTCGCTCTTTGGAGAATCGGCGTTGTACACGGCAGGCTCGCGCGAAAATTGCGCGATAGCTTACGAGAACTCGCGCCTGCTGCGTATCCCGGCGCAGGAATTTCAAGGGGGGATGGCCGAACACCGTGAGCTTTATGATTACACCTTCCGGCTTCTCGGTCAACGCCTTTCTTCCGCCGAGCGACGGGTCACGGACTTTGCCCTGAATGGCATTCCGACGCGTTTGGAAAAGCTGCTGCTCGAATATTCAAAGCGCTACGGCGTCTCGAAAACCGGCGGCGTGCTGATTGACCTGCCGCTGCCGCATCGCGAAATCGCTTCCATCGTCGGCTCGACGCGCGAGAGCGTGACCGTGCGCTTGAATGTCATGCGCCGCGAAGGTACGATAGATTTTGTTGACCGGAAAATTTTAATCAAGCGTCCCGAAATGCTGGCCGTCGCCTGAGAAAAGGCAAAAGTAAAAAGGCAAAAGGTAAAAGTAAGGATGGCTTCTTTACTTTTACCTTTTGCCTTTTACCTTTTTACTTATGAACTGTCCTAACTGCGACAAGCCTGTCACGTGGCAGGATAATCCGAATCGTCCTTTCTGCTCAGAGCGATGCAAGCTGATAGATTTCGGCAAGTGGGCGGACGAGGAATATCGCGTCTCCACACAAATCAGGCCCGAGGAAGAGAGCGGGACTGAGTTTGAGAGCCATGCTTCTTCAGATGACGCGGGCGGCAGTAGATAAAATCAAAGCGCGAGTGCAGCTCTCTGATATTTTGCATTCGCCTTTGACCTTCTGCCGTGCGCGTCGTGTAGAATGTGTGCGTTGTTCAAACAACCATCGGAGCTTTCAAAGCATGCGACCGGCTTTTCCCGAAAAATCTCAAACCAGACGCTGGCTCTTGCTGCCAAGCGCGCTGCTCCTGCTAATCTTGACGGGATGCGGTGATGCGCCGCAAAGCGCGTCGCCAACGGCGTCCGACAAGAACGCAAAATCAAGCGCGCCGCCGCCGCGCACAAATCTTCCGATGCCTCCCGTTAATGCTCCGACACGCAACGCTGCTGGCGGGCAAGCGGGCTGGACGCTGCTCGACGGTCGCCGCATGCAGCTTTCGGATTATCCGGGTCAGGTCGTCGTGCTGGACTTCTGGGCTACCTACTGTCCGCCGTGTCTTGAGGAAGTCCCGCACTTGGTCGCGATGCAGAAGCGTTACGGCAAGCAGGGTTTTCATGTCATCGGCCTCAACGTCGGCGGCGCGGAAGACCAGCCCAAAATCCCTGCGTTTGTCGAGCAGTTCAAGGTGCAATACGCGCTCGGCTATCCAGACCCCGGCACGACAGAGATTTATCTAGGCAACGACACAACGATTCCCCAAACGCTCGTCTTTGATCGCAAAGGCAAGCTGGTCAAGCACCTCGTAGGCTTCGACCGGCAGGTCTCAGCAGAGCTTGATCAAGCCGTTCAGACAGCTCTCAACACTGGAGCGGATTAAGAACAGTGATAAGTGATAAGTGATGAGTGATAAGAGAAATGCTTTTACTCATCACTTATCACTTATCACTCATCACTGATTCTTATGCCTCGTGATATTCCCGTCGGCAATGGTTCCCTGCTCGTCACCTTTGACGAGCTGTACCGGATACGCGACATCTATTTTCCGCATGTCGGCAAAGAGAATCATTCCGAAGGACATCCGTTTCGTTTCGGAGTCTGGGTTGACGGTTTGTTTTCATGGGTCAGCGATGCGGGATGGACGCGCGAGCTGAACTACGAACAGGATACGCTGGTCACGGACGTGCGCCTCACAAACGCAAAGCTTGAGCTTGAGATTATCTGCAACGACACGGTTGATGTTCATGTCAACATCTTCATCCGCCGCCTGCTGGTGCGAAATTTAGCCGCCGGGGAACGTGAGTTTCGTCTCTTCTTTCATCAAGACTTTTATATTTCGGAAACCGAAGTCGGCGATACTGCTTACTTTGACCCGGAGACGCGCGGCCTCGTGCATTACAAAGGCGCGCGATATTTTCTCATCAACACAGATAAGGAAATCGAGACTTTTGCGACCGGGCGCAAGGCTTTTCAGGGCGCGGAAGGCACCTGGCGCGATGCGGAAGACGGGCAACTTGCGGAGAGCGCGATTACGGAAGGCTCTGTAGATTCGACCATCGGGCGCAAGCTTCTAATCGAAGCGGGCGCATCGGCGGAGATGTTTTACTGGATCGCCGCTGGAACTTCTTACAGGGAAGTCGCAGAGCTGGACAAAAAAGTGCGCGCCTCTCACCCGCGCGAGCTAATCAGGCGCACGGGGGATTACTGGCGCGCGTGGGTTAATAAGAATGAGATGGACTTTGGCAATCTAGGCTCGGATATTATCACTCTCTTTAAACGCTCTTTGCTGATCGTGCGGACGCAGATAGACGCTGGCGGAGCCATTATCGCCGGAAACGATTCCGATGTGACGTTGCGCGCGACAGATCATTACAGCTACCTGTGGCCGCGCGACGGCGCGTTTGTCGCATACGCTTTAGACCTCGCGGGCTATTCGAATATCACGCGTTCGTTCTTTGACCTGTGCGGGCGCATCGTCACGGACGAGGGATATTTTCTGCAAAAGTATAACCCGGACGGCACGCTCGCTTCTGGCTGGCACGCCTGGTGGGACCCGCACACAAAGG
>JACMLC010000240.1 GCA_014379795.1 Pyrinomonadaceae bacterium | reverse complement strand
TGCGTAATATCTGCTGATTCTCGGCACGCCCTTTGGCTTTCTCTTCCTCTGACATCGCCGCGTTAAGCTCAAGCGGGCGGTTCATCTGATACAGCAAGACCTCGTCGCCGCGCTTGCCTGTTCCGGCCAAAAGCACAATCGCAGCCAGCTTTGGATCATCTGCGGCAACTAGCGGCGCGATAACGCCGCCTTCGCTGTGGCCGACGATGGCTATTTTGTCGGCGTCAATCTCGCGGCGCGTGCGCAGGTATGCGACCTGTGCGCGCACGTCGTCCGCATAGTCGAATGTCGTAGCCTTGTCCAGCGTCCCAAGCCCCGTCGAATCGCCGACGCCCCTGTCATCCACGCGCAGGACTGCGATGCCGCGCGCCGCCAGATGTTCTGCGATCTGGCGAAATATTTTGTAGTCTTTGATAACAGGCTCGTCGCGCGTTTGCTGCCCGGAGCCTGTGCTGGTGATGACGGCGGGACAGGGACGCGTGCCTGTTTTGGGAAGCAGCAAGGTTCCGGCCAGCTCGAAATCTTTGACTTTGATTTTGACCTCTTCAGCCGTAAACGGCGCGTCGGGCGGCGCGCTGTAATCCGGCTTCAAATGCTTCATCGTCTTCCCAAGCGTTGCATGAAGCGGCTCGACAAAACTCGCATACTCTTCACGAACGGAAATGTAATTCTGTAGTGGCAGCGAGATGAGAACGATGCGTCCCTGCATGTCCGCCCACAACAGGAGCGTCACCGGGCCTAGCTGCAAGGTGTAACGATCAAAGGCTGTGGGCTTCGGCGGGACGGCTGCGCCCGTTGGTTGCACTTCGTCACGCCCTATGCGCTCCATCTGTGCGGACAGGTTAGGAAAGATCGGGAAAGTTTGCACTCCGCCGCGCGCCGCGTCATATCTGGCCGCCGCGAGCATAAACGTGTAAGGCACGTTCGACATCACGAACGAAGCTCCATTTGCATAAGGCATGTCCCGTGATTTACCGTTGTCAGTGCTGGTCGCCGTGCCGTCTTTGAAAACGAGCGTCTCATCCATAGCGGCGCTCATCATCATCCCTTTCAGAGTAACCTTGGATGGGACGGCTGCTTTATCCAGCTCAATCGTCGTCTGTAGATCAATCGTTGCGCCCGGCAGCTTGATGTCTGTCTTGGCGTTGCCGGAAAACCCTCCGCCTTCCACGCATTTGACTTCAAAAGTCTCGCGCCCGATGGATGTCCCTGAGAGGCTGATGAGAAAAGTCCCTTTGCCGCAGAGCGCGGCGGCGGAGAGCAGCGGCGGCGGAGCCGGAAGCTGCGTCTTCGATTGCTGCGCGAATGGAAGCGCAGGCGTCAATAAAGAGATGAGAAGTGAAAGAATAAATAATCGCATCGGAGTCTCCTAAAGAAGCTGTTTGAAAATTCCGTTAAGCCGCGCGAGCGGCGATGAGAAGGTAGCCAGACGTGCAACGTCTGGAAAGGTTGCGAGACAAGTTTCGCGCATTGAAGATGCGCGCAGAACTACCTGTCCGCACCTTGCGGCGCGGAAAACGATTGTTGCGTCTCACCAGACGTTGCACGTCTGGCTACGTTCTCCGTGCACCTTCGGCGCAAATTTAGGAATTTTCAAACAGCTTCTAACATAAGCGCATGAGTAAAGCCTTTCGTTTGCTCTCTCATGCTTTAATTTCTGTAGCCGCTTACAAATCCAGCAAAGCCCACAAGACCAGCAGCGGAACGCCTGCCAGAAACATCAGCCGCAGGCGGATGCCTTTGCCCGCAAAGTTGTATGTGTAACCCAAGCCGTCCATCTTCTCGACGATCAAGGCCGGGTCATCGGGGTTGTAATAAATCGTCCCGCCCCCGCTCCATTTGTCTTCCTCGGACTGCCTGCGCACATTGGCATCGCCGCCCGTCGCCGTCTCAAGCTGGCCGTTAATCGCCATAAAGCGATACAGGAAATAAAACGCGACGGACAGGAGCAGAGCCACGTTGACCCAGAGAGCCGTCGAAGCGAAAGGCATCCAGCGACGCCAGCTTTCGATTGTAGTCATGAGAATGAACAGCGAGACGCCTGAGAGCAGAACTGCGATGAGGCCGCGCATCCAGTCAATCATCCGCGCGCTGGCGGCTAACAGCATTTCTTTGTAATGCATGTAAACTTCCGCCTGCTCTGCGGGCAACATCATCTTAGCGTGAACGATGTCGTACTTGAGCAGCAGAAACCAGCTTTGCATATAAGCGGCCAGCACAGGGATAAAGAAGACCGTCGCAAAAGTTTTACGCGCCCAGCGATCCGGCTCGCCATTGAGTCCCCAATGCACCGGCACGCGCTCAGGCAAACCCGGATAGTAATACACGAGCGCAAAGACAGGAGCGATGGTGACAATGACTACCAATGCTTCGAGCGCGATGGTCGTGTAATCCGCGAGCTTGCGCGTCGTGAGCGACGAAGCGAACCTTTTCGCCTCGCTCGGTATTCTGAAAGGGCGCACCTCGCGCGCAAAGTTTGTGTAGAGCACGAAAGCCAGCGGCACGGACAACACGTAGCTCGCGGCAGCGTAAAGAAAATTATTGCGATAGTAGGCCGTCAGAAATCCAAACGCGCTGAGCGCCACGAATGCAGCCAGCAGGCAGAGCCAGTAACGTCGCAGGATACGTCTGCCTTCGCCCTCGTAAATCTCGCGGCTGACGCGCATGCCGAAAAAAGCCTTCTCGCGCCGCATCGCAGGCATCCACATCAGAACCGCCAGCACCAGCAGATCGGCAACCAGCAAAGCGATCAGCACTCCAAAAGTCTCGTTATTCATCTCGCTCCTTTCAACAGCCCGCGCAACTCTTCCGTCACGATGCTCATAATCTCCGCGCGCGGCAGCCCTGCCAGCGCGAGTTGCGTCAAGGCCGCGCGCAAAGGTTTGCGCAGCTCATCATCCGTCTTCTCGCTCGCCGTGCGCGAAGCGACGACCGCGCCCGCCCCGTGACGAATGTTGATTAAGCCTTCGCCCTGCAACTCCCTGTAAGCGGTCGCAATCGTGTTGAGGTTGACGCCCAAATCAGCCGCCACCTGCCTGACAGGAGGCAGCGCAGCCCCCTCGCGCAACACCCCGCGCGCGATCAGACCCTTTATCTCATCTACCACCTGCTGGTAAATGGGACGGCGGTCATTTTCATCAATCACAATAAACATCGGTCTTTTTCAACGGCTCAAATTGTATGGTGTTACCATACACTATACAATTTGAACCTGTCAAGAAAAATTTTAAGCGGGGATAGACGGGACAAATTGCATGATAATATTCTTAATCCGCGTATTATCTGACAAACATGCAAGATAATACCGAGTTAGATTGCCATCTCTTGAATAATATGAAGGAGTAAAGAAGTGAGAGAAGAAAGTCTCAGTATTAGAGCCAAAGATGAGGAAATCGAAATCAAAACCAGTAGATCAGATATAGCGGCTACCTTGATAAAAGGTATTGTTGGTGCAGCGCCAGTCGTAGGCCCTATGGTTGCAGAAGTCGTATCAACAGTAATACCTAATCAAAAACTTGATCGGCTCATAATCTTTGTGAAGGTTTTAGAAGATAAGATTAAATATATCGAAGAGGATGTTCTTAAAGAGAAAATCAAAAGCGAAGAGTTCACAGATTTACTAGAAGATGGACTCAATCAAGCAGCTAGGGCGTTGTCAGAGGAGCGTAAGCAATATCTCGCATCGCTTCTTAAAAATAGTCTTACAAAAGATGAATTGTCCCATATCGAAGAGAAAAAGTTATTATCCATCTTAAGTGAGTTAAACGACATCGAAATAATTGTCCTGAAATACGAATCATTATATCCAGAAGAGCAAGACGATTTCTGGGAGGCTCATAAGGAAATTTTTGAAAGACCAGATGTTTATGTTGGAGCGCCTCAAGAGAACATTGATAGGGATGCTTTGTACAACAGCTATAGAGAAAATCTTATACGACTGGGATTGCTAAAAGGGAAATA
>JACMLC010000239.1 GCA_014379795.1 Pyrinomonadaceae bacterium | reverse complement strand
GGTGAAGTCATCACCGGAGCAAGCGTCCGTCAGGGCGCGGTGACGGCGGACGGCGAAGGTGAAATCGTCGCCGGAATCGCCATGATGCTCAAAGGCGAAAACTCACGCACCGTCGTCGGGCGCGTCAAAGAGCGCGTCGAGCAGGTTAAGAAGACTTTGCCGAATGGCGTTGAGTTGATTCCCTTCTACGACCGCACAGAGCTTGTTGACCGCACTATCTGGACAGTGGCAAAGAATCTTATAGAGGGCGCTATCCTTGTCATTATCGTCTTGATTCTATTGCTTGGTAATTGGCGCGGAAGCCTGCTGGTCGCAACCATCATCCCCCTTTCAATGCTGTTCGCAGCCATCCTGATGCGCGTCTTCAATGTGTCTGGAAACCTGATGTCTCTCGGCGCGCTAGATTTCGGCTTGATTGTGGATGGCGCGGTGGTCATGGTTGAGAACGCTGTCAGGCGACGAGCGAAAGCGCAGCATCAAGGAAAGAAGGAAACGCCGGAACAAACCATCCTTGAAGCTTGCATAGAGGTCGGACGCCCAGTCGTCTTTGCCGTCGCGATTATCATCATCGTCTATTTGCCAATCCTGAGTCTCACAGGAATCGAAGGCAAGATGTTCAAGCCAATGGCTCTGACTGTCGTGTTTGCGCTCTTAGGTTCTCTTATACTTTCGCTAACCTATGTACCGGCGGCCATGAGCTTCATCTTGCGCGGGCATGTTGCCGAAAAAGAGAGTTTCGTTATCCGCTATGCGAAAAAGTGGTATCGCCCGGCTCTGGCTTTCATCATGCGCAGCCGCGCGCAAGCCGTAGCTGTTGCTACTGCTCTGGTACTTATTAGCTTTGCGCTGTTCCCGCTGCTCGGCTCGGAGTTTATTCCAAGACTCGATGAGGGCGCGCTGGCAGTTCAGGTGCAGCAACTGCCGAGCGTCTCGCTTTCGCAAAGCATCCGCACCGTCACCGAAGTTGAGAAGGCATTAAAGACATTTCCCGAAGTCACGAAAGTAGTCTCCAAAACAGGACGCGCCGAAGTCGCTACCGACCCGATGAGCATTGATTTTAGCGACCTCTATATTGAGCTAAAGCCCGTTTCCGAATGGACGAGCGCGCACACTAAAACCGAACTGGTTGAAAAGATGTCAAAGGCTCTGGAAGAGCGCGTGCCGAACGCCTCCTGTAGCTTTTCGCAGCCGATTGAGCTGCGCGTCGCGGAGTTAATCTCCGGCGTGCGCTCAGACGTGGCGATTAAGTTGTACGGTGATGATCTGGACACTCTGAACGAAACAGCAGAGCAGATTAGCCGCGTTGTCAGTCAGGTGCGCGGCGCGGAGGACGTGAAGGCAGAGGCGACGACCGGACTGCCGCAGCTACAAATCAAGCCTGACCGGGCGGCGATTGCTCGTTACGGCATCAATGTCGAGGATGTCAACGATCTGGTGGAATCGGTGGTGGCTGGCAAAGATGCCGGGCAGATTTATGAAGGCGAGCAGAGATTTAATCTCGTCGTTCGACTTAACGAGGACGCGGGGAAAAATATCGAATCAATAAAGAATCTCTTATTAACCTCACCAACAGGCGTGGTTGTTCCGCTCGGACAGATAGCTGAGTTTAAATTGATCGACGCATCGGCGCAGATCTCGCGTGAGGACACGCGACGAAGGATCGGTGTCGAGCTTAACGTTCGCGGACGCGACATCGGTTCGTTTGTCGCCGAGGCTCAAACCGCAATCGAAAAAGACGTTAAACTCCCCCCGGGATATTACCTGAAATGGGGCGGACAATTCGAGAATCTCGAACGCGCAACATCGCGGCTGATGATCGTTGTGCCGATTGCTCTTTTCCTGATCTTCG
>JACMLC010000027.1 GCA_014379795.1 Pyrinomonadaceae bacterium | reverse complement strand
TAACGTTCGGCCAGCGCTTCTGTGAAATCTCGTTGCGAGTCAACCAAACGGCGCTGCTCGTTAATCAGGTCAGTGATGCTGAATTGTCCCAGCTCGTAAGCCGCACGGATGACGCGGATATTGTCATTCGAGCGAGCGATCACGCCCTGCTCAAAGGTGAAGAGCGCCGCTCGTGCCGCTTCGTAGCGCGCATAGGCGCTTGCCACCTCGCTACGCACGACCTGCTCTGCAAACTCGCGGCGCGTGCGCGCCTGAGCGATAGTGACTTTCGCCTCTTCCTTCGCGCCCTGATTGCGATTAAAGACCGGGATGCCGACAGAGACACCGAACGTGAGTAACCTGTCTTTATCGCGCAGCACGCCGACGGGCGTGTCATCAAAAGCGGAACGGCTGAGGGTGTATCGGGTGAACGCCGTAACTTCAGGCGCGCTTTGCGAACGAGCAAGACGAAAGCCAGCCTGTGCGACTTCTTCCGTCAAACGTGCCAAGCGCAGATCGGGGCGCGTGCGTAGCGCAATATCTATTGCCGCTTCCAGCGACGCGGGAGGCTGCGGCAAGCCCGGTGTCTGAATCTCTTCGCGCAGGCGTAAAGGCTCATCCGGCGGGATACCGGCAAGGCTTTTTAGTCGCAGGAGCGACACGCGCAGGCGGCCTTCGACGAGCGCACGCCGGGAGCGCAGGCGTTCAACCTCTGCGCGCAGCAGATTCAGTTCAATGGGAGCAGTCTCGCCTTCATTGACGCGAGCTTGAACAATCACTACCGTCTTAACATCAAGGTCGGTTAAGCCCTCAGTGATTTCCAGTTCTCGCAATGCAGTTAATGCTTCGGCATACGCTGTGAGAACTTCACCCGCCAACCGCCGCTCACGGTCTGCAACTTCAGCTTCAATGGCTTCCAACTCGGCCTGTGCGAGTTCGATGCGTCGCCCTCTCTGACCGCCAAGCTCAAGCGGCAGAGAAACCCCAATGCTCGTTTCGCTCTCTCCCGCCGAGCCGGTCAAGCGTCCGGTCGTCTGCTCGAAATCAATCGTCGGATTTGGCCTCAGTCCCGCCTGTCTCAATCGCGCGCGTGCCCTTTCTATATCAAGCCGCACAGCGGCCATCTCGCCGTTAGAGATGAGCGCACGACGCACGAGGTCAGTGGAAGAGACGCCCTGAGCAGGATCGAAATAGAGAGCCAGCAGAGGGCTGATCTTTTGACTTTTCGGAGCTTCTAACGCGCCCGTCGCCGGTTCGGAAAAGATGAAACGTGAAGTGACTTCTCCGCTCATGGGCGTGCGCTCGCTAGGAGAGTTTTGAGCCTCCGCCGTTACGGGTGTTGTTTGAATGATGACTATTGTGAGAATGAGCATGCAGGCAAAGTTAGCCGCTACTCGTCTAATAAATTGCATCGTCAATCCTTTTGGGAAATGTCACTAAGCCCGCGCTCTTCCGAGAGTGTTTTTCGAGACACTTCGGGTAGCGCAGGTCATTTGTAGCTGTCTTAAAGTCGAGTGTGCGCTGCACGCGTTGACGCATGCGCAGACACAACTATCCGGCAATAAACAGTCTCAATGGATTTTGAAAGGATTTAGGCGAAGCGCGGAGGGTGGTATGTGCTTTGAAGTGGAGGCGACGGAAGCCTGTCTGTCACTGCAGAAGCGCGCGACGACTTTGATTCTGAAGAGCCGATGTTAGCGAAGCTCAAACCCGGCAAAACATGCGCGCAGCAGCAAAAGCAATCTTCTTCGTGCGGGGCTTCGCGGTCTGGTTGTTGATCTTGATGTGAATTGTTAGAAGTAAGTATAACCGTGTCAGCCTCTACATTAACCGCACTGGCATCGGGCGTTGCGATTCTGGTTTGAAGCGGCAGGTTGCCGATCTCTTCACCGCCACAAAAATACTGTGGCAGCAAGATGTCCGCGCCCGTGTAAATCAGAAAGAACACGGCGACCGCGCGCACCAAATGCCCGTGACTTCTTCTGATGGAACTAAGACTCAATCCTTCTCTCATCATCGCAACCTGTCTTGCGGGTTGTAGCACAGTGCGGAAAGAACAGTCAAACTGCTCTTCCATCCCTCTACAGGCACACAAAATAAAAACGGGCATCTCATTGACGCCCGTAATTTTTTGATTTTGATGGGGCGGCTAGAGGGGCTCGAACCCTCGACTTCCTGAACCACAATCAGGCGCTCTAACCAACTGAGCTATAGCCGCCATAAAAAGTGGCGCTGAAAATATTTACACTACCCGCCGCATTTGTTCAAGTCGCGAATGCCCGCCCAAGATGCCCTTAAGAGCAAAGATAAAACCGGCTTCAAATTTCGTGCAGAGATTTAACCGAAACCCTGTTATCAACTTGCGCGCTTTCCGCGATTTACAGTAGCCTCTGCAATGAAGACGGTTTTCAAAAACATCCAGTGAGGCACAGGAGATTTTCCATGAAAATCTACACTCATATATATTGCGGCGGCACGGTAGAGAACGCCGAATCAAGCAGCGACGATGCGGTGTGCAGCGTCTGCGGCGCGTCCGGCCCGGTTTCATTGGAGCCACACGACGCAGAAACATTTCACGTACACTTTATCACCGAGAGCGAAATTCGAGCGGAAACACAGCTCGAAGAAATCTATGAAGATGAAGGCGAGGGATAACGAATAATTCATCTGCCGTGATGATTCGTTATCGCGTGAAGTGATACTACTCTCTCAAACAATTCCTCACTAATCCCACTGAAAATAAAAAGTACCCCCGGCTGGACTCGAACCAGCGACCCTCTGCTTAGAAGGCAGATGCTCTATCCACTGAGCTACGGGAGCATATCAATTAACAACTTTTGGATGTTAGCATGCCCTGCGCGGGCAACGTCAACTTGCGAGCGGGAGAACAGAAAAACTCAAGCTGCTTCACAGGTATGTTAAAGTGGCGCGAGTTTTCCGAAGAGGAGAGAGGATGGCAGAGCGAAAGAATGTAGCGCGATGGGTTGCGCTGCTGGCGGCGACAGCGATAGCGATTTATCTCTGCTGGCTAATGCTGCAACCGTTGGTCGCCGTGCTGGCTTGGGCTGCGGTGCTGGTGATCGTCTTTTATCCTGTTCACAAGCGGCTCGTCGTGTGGACGAACCGTCCTGCGGCCAGCGCAGCTCTGTCGAGCCTGCTGGTCGTGATTACCATCCTCGTGCCGCTGACGCTCGTCACCTTTACAGTCTTCAGAGAGCTTTCCGGTATGGCGCAGAACTGGCAGGGAACCGTCTCAGGGCTGCTTGACCCGAACTCTGCGACGGGTCGCTTCATCGGCTGGATCGGAAATTACGTCAATATTGAACAGTTGAGGTCGCCGGAATTTATCAAATCACAGCTCGATGGCATGGGCGGAAGCATCGCCCGGCGCACGCTCGATGTCGTCGGCGGGGTGGTCGGCGCAGTCGTCAAAATCTTTTTTATTATTTTTACGATGTACTACCTTTTTCGGGATGGCGATAAAATCGTGCGCGCCCTGCCAGATGTTATCCCGCTCGAAAGAGAGCAGAGCGAAGCCATCCTTGAACGCACGCGCAGTGTCATCGGCGCGAGCCTCTATGGCGTGCTGGTCATCGCCATCTTACAGGGCACGCTTGGCGGCATAGCTTTCTGGACGCTTGGCTTGCCTTCCGCCATCGTGTGGGCTGTAGTGATGACTTTTCTCTCAATGATTCCGATGGCCGGGTCATTTATCGTGTGGGTTCCGGCTGCAATCTATCTGGCGGCGACAGGCCATTGGAATAAAGCCATCTTACTGGCTATCTGGGGCGCACTGGTCATCGGCACGGTTGATAATTTCCTGCGCCCGAAACTTGTGGGCGAAAGAGTCAAGCTGCACGAGTTGTTAATCTTCTTTTCGGTGCTCGGCGGATTGCAGGTTTTCGGAGTGCTGGGCATCGTGATGGGGCCTGTAGTGCTTGCCCTGACGCTCGCGCTGCTGGATGTTTTCAGGCATGCAGACCGCCCTACGGCGCAGACGATACAGGAGCCTATGCTGGATGAGACGGTTACAAAAGAGGCATAAAAGGGTTCAAAATAAAATTTGCAGAATCAGTTTCTTTTAACTTTTGAGCAAAGCTGAGAATAAAAAGACTGCTGCCCCGGCTAGGGACGGCAGTCTTTTTTTAGTTTCACAGACGCTTGGAAAATTTACGCCGCGACGCGGTCGTTGCTGGTTTCAGCGTAAACGCGACGCCCGTTGAGCGCGTCGTCAATAATCTCACGAACGGCAGAGGCATCCGGGTTGACATCCATACGGTCACAAGCGCGCAGGTGACGGATGATCCCCTCCGTAGCAATATCCAGAGGCGGGCCGCCTAATTTTGAAAAGCGGCGTGCCTGGATGTGGTCAATTTTCAGAATCCGCTCGCTGAGCGGCAAATGTGTATCAAAAATCACTTCTCTATGCTCCTCCATTGTTCGAAAGCTCCTGTTATGCGTTTGCCCCTCTTCAAATGAAGCCTTCGGTCAAATAATTTAAGATTACTGTAGATGAATTAAACGCTCTACAGGATGCAAAATTGTTGCAATTCCCAAGAGATTTTGTACGGAAAGACACACTAAAACCAAACCCCTCACTAACAGAACGCAGTTGCCTGTCCAACAAAACCGGAAATTATAGTCGCGATTGGCAAAAAATGCCAGAACTTTTTTCG
>JACMLC010000238.1 GCA_014379795.1 Pyrinomonadaceae bacterium | reverse complement strand
GCGGGAACAAAAAAAGAGGCGAATGTTTGGGAGAAATGTGCGCTAACCCTTAAACGCTTCTCCCAAACATTCACCCTCTTTTGCAGGAGCCCACCTACCTGCACACAGACACGCGCGTGCACATGGTTAGTTCCAAAAAAATCAGTTTTAAGCAGCGCGCGCGCGTGAGGCTCTGTTCTGGCGCGCGACCTGGTCGAGCCACGCCTGCGCTTCTTCGTAATGCGGAAAACGCTGCTCCTCCGTGCGGAAAGCGTTGGTGTGATAATAACGCCTGCCGTTAATCAGGCGCGCGGGATGCTTGATATGCAGCATCTCGTGATAGAGAATGTATTCGACAAACCATTCGGGCACATCGCTCGCATCCAGAGTTTTGCTGATGACGATGGTTTCATGCACCGGATCATGATGCCCCAGAATCCTGCGCGTGCGGCGTTGCGACCAAGTCAGCGTAGGCTTTTCAATCTCGCCGTCGAAAAACTTTCGATTAAGCCGCATGAACATCTTATCAAGATCAAAAACGCGGCCATGCGCGGATGAAATCATCTTGCGCCCGCGACGACGGCGCGCGATGTCCGAAGCGCGCAGGATTTGCGGCGAGTAGGCATAGTCACGATAGGCTCGCTCATGCACGTCCGGCGTGCGGCGCGAGAGCAGCTTGGCGACGAGGATAAATGCCAGCGCGCGATGAACGTCCGGCGGCGCGCTCTTAAAAATATCCGAGATGCGGACGTACACGCGCCCCGAACGAATGCGAATCGTGTGATGCAGCCCGGCGTAAGGGTAAAATCTGACCTCTATCTCCGGCGCTACACGTTTCGGTTCGAGCTGGCGAAAAGCGTCTGCAAAAAGCTTGCTCAAGTGACTGTGCATTTGTGACATATGGTAAAACCTTGGAAAAACTGCTGTTTGCGATGACCGGTCGAAGAAGAAATACGCGCCCGGCCACGGGCAGCCTCAAGCGGGCGGAGACCGGAAATCTGAGCCTGCGCTGGGCCAAAAGATTCGCCCCTGATATTACGAGGGGAAACAGACGGGCGTCAAATTGTTGCCGGGAGGCTGCCGCTAAGCCATTGAGCAGACACTAAATCGGAGCATGCGCCCAACAGCCGGGAATGAAGGGCTGATTTTCGACACTGCCTAAGTTTATATTTAAGAACACTTTAAGTTGAATGAGCGGAGATTTTAGCGGGAGTCTCAAGCGATAACTATAAGCAGGAGGCCGGAATAGCCTCTGCGCGAACGGGACGAATCAGGCCATATAATCCGGGAACGGTTTGCGAGGCCGCATCTACATCCCTTATACTTTCAGAGGGCATCTTCCACGCCACGTGTGACGGTTTAACATTCAGCAATGAATTGTTGACAGGCTTGAATCCACAGTGTTATTCAATTTATAGACAAAGCGCGGCGCGCTAGCCCTTTAAGAGGCACCAAGCGAAACTCTACAGCACTCCGTAAATCCCTTTTGATTCAGATGACCACACGGATTTCAAGTTCACAAGCATTTCCGAATCTGCCGGACGCGCGCGGGCAGGCCATCCTGTCTGCGATTATCAAAGAGCATCTGGTGACGGGAGAGCCTGTCGGGTCGCGCACACTGTCAGACCGATTTGCGCATGCGTCGGGTTGGAGTCCGGCGACGATACGCAATGTCATGGGCGAGCTTGAAGAGTCCGGACTGGTCGAGCAGCCGCACACCTCTGCCGGACGGATTCCGACCGACAAGGGTTATCGCTTTTACGTGGATCACATGCTGGGCGACACAAGCTTGTCGAAAGCCGATCTGTCGGCCATCAATTCGCTGCTTGGCATTACCGGAAGCGAGATGGCAGAGGCTCCAGACCGCCTGCTGGAAAAAACCTCGCGCCTGCTCTCCGCGCTGTCACAGAACGTAGGCATCGTCGTCTCGCCTTCTCTGGCCGACGACCGCCTGCAACACATAGAGTTCGTGAATCTGGCGGACAATCGCATACTGGTCGTGCTGGTCTCCGCTCCGAATATCATTCACAACAAGATCATCCGCGTAGACGAAAAGCTGACGCAGGAAGAGCTTGAGCGCACGGCGCGTTATCTGAACACGGAGTTTAGCGGCAAGAGCCTCTTGGCGATTCGCGCCGAGATTCTGGAATTGATGCGTGAAGAAAAGGCTCTGTATGACAGCCTGCTGCGCAATGCGATGCTTTTGTGCGAGAGCAGCCTTGAGGGAGAAGAGGCCACGACCGGCGAAGTCTATGTTGACGGGGCTTCAAATATTCTGACCAAGCCGGAGTTTGCGGACGCGGACAGGATGCGCGAGTTGTTCCGCACGTTTGAAGAGAAATCAAAGCTCGTCAAAATTTTGAACGAGTGTGTGACGCGCGACCATGTGCTTCCGGGCGACGTGCAGATCGTTATCGGCAGCGAGCATGCAGTGTCTTCCATGCAGCATTGCGCGTTGATTACCGCGCCCTATCGCACAGGCACAGGCGAGACCGCAGGCACGATCAGCGTCGTCGGCCCCGTGCGAATTGAGTATGCGCGAATGATAAGTGTAGTAAACTATGCGGCGCGGCTGATTGAGCGACTGCTGCGCGAGGAGGCTGCTTCCACCTGAAACCGGCGCGCGTCAGGTCTTAACCCTGTTGCGCGAGATGTTCATAACCACCCCTGCAAATTTCGAGCAGAGATCATGACCCCGACTAAAAAAGATCAAAAGGCCAATCGCATTCCGGTGCGCTTTGTGGATGAGGAACAGCCCGCGCCGGACGAGCCGGATGCGGTGAACGGCGAGGCTGATGAAGCATCTCTCTCGGCGGAAGAAATCGGGCGCGCTTCCAGTTATGAAGGCGAAACGGAAGTGCAGCGCCGGATAGATAGAGGCCAGGAGGAAGACAGCGACGCCGGACGCGAAGAGGCTGACGAGTCGGACACGGCGGGCGCGCCGCCCCTCTCCGAGCTGCCGGAACGCCGCGAAGATCAGCATCAAGCCGAGACGCCGGAGCAGGAAGAGGAAGCTTCTCAGGAGACCGCTGCGGCGGATGCTGCGGTGGATGAAAGCCAAGCAGTCAATTCCGCTCCGGCAGGCGGGACAGATAAAGCGGCTTACGGCCCTATGCTAGCCGAACTGCTCGCCACGCGCTCTGAATTGAAAAGGGTCGAAGCCGAGCGGCAGGAACTGATGGATAGATTGTCACGCAGGCAGGCGGATTTTGAAAACTATCGAAAACGCACAGAGCGCGAGCGCGGCGAGACCTTTCATCGAATGGTCGGAGACGTGGTCAGCAAGCTCTTGCCGGTGATGGATAACATACGCCGCGCGCTCGAAGCCGAAACTTTGCTGGAAAAAACAGAGTCCAAGGAATTCAGCCATTTTCTGCACGGCGTTGAGTTGATTTACAAGCAACTGAACGACATCTTGCAGGAGCTTGGCGTGCAGCCCGTCGCTGCCGTCGGGTTGCCCTTCGATCCTCACGTTCACGAAGCCGTCGCCACCGAGCAGAGCGACGATTATGAGCCTGATACAGTGACTCAGGAACTCTTGCGTGGCTATCGCCTCGGCGAAAAACTTCTTCGCCCGGCGATGGTCAAAGTCTCTACGAGGTAGTGATAAGTGATGAGTGATGAGTAATGAGTAAAAAGACAATACCTCTTATCTCATCACTCATCACTCATCACTCATCACTTTAAAAAAGCTTATGGGAAAAGTTATAGGCATTGATTTAGGAACGACGAACTGCTGCGTCGCTGTTTTGGAAGGCGGCGCGGTGCAGATTGTGCCCAACAAAGAAGGCGGGCGCACAACTCCCACTGTGGTCGGCTTTACGGACAAAGGCGAGCGGCTGGTCGGGCAGATCGCCAAGCGTCAGGCCGTGACCAATGCGACCAATACCGTCTATGCCGTCAAGCGGTTGATCGGTCGCAAGTTCAGCGCGCCCGAAGTCCAGCGCATGCGCGACGGCGCGCCGTTCGAGATTGTGGATACGCCGAACGGCGACGCGCACATACGCGTGCAGGGACGCACCTACAGCCCGCAGGAGATTTCCGGCATCGTGCTGCAAAGGCTCAAGGCCGCCGCCGAAGATTTCCTCGGCGAGGCCGTTACCGAAGCCATCGTTACTGTCCCGGCCTACTTTGACGACACGCAGCGACAGGCGACCAAAGACGCGAGCAAGATCGCAGGGCTGAAGGTCGAGCGTATTATTAATGAGCCGACAGCCGCCGCGCTCGCCTATGGTCTGGGTCGCACCGAAGCGGAGCGGCTGGTCGTTTACGATTTGGGCGGAGGCACTTTCGACGTTTCGATTCTGGAAATGAACGACGGCGTCTTTGAAGTGCTTTCGACTTCGGGTAACACTTTTCTCGGCGGCGAAGATTTTGACGAGCGGATCATCAACTGGATGGCGGAGCAGTTTCGCGAGGAAACGAGCATTGATCTAAGACAAGACCGCCTCGCCCTGCAACGCCTGAAAGAGGCTGCGGAGCGCGCCAAGTGCGAGTTGTCTTCCGTCACGGAGACCAACATCAACCTGCCTTTTATCGCGGCGGATGCTTCCGGCCCGAAACATTTTAACAAGATGCTGACGCGTGACGAGTTTGAAAAGCTCGTCGCAGACCTTGTCGAGCAGACCATCGAGCCGTGCCAGAAGGCTCTCTGGGATGCCAAGCTTCAGCCTGCGGATATTGATAAAGTGATTCTCGTCGGCGGGCAAACGCGCTCGCCCATCATCGGGCGCACAGTCAAAGAGATTTTCGGCAAAGAGGCTTCCGCCGAAATCAACCCCGACGAAGTGGTGGCGATGGGCGCAGCCATACAGGGCGGCGTCCTGACGGGCGATGTCAAGGACATCGTGCTCTTGGACGTGTTGCCGCTCAGCCTTGGACTGGAAACGCGCGGCGGATTGTTTACCAAGCTGATTGAGCGCAACTCGACCATCCCCTTGCGCAACAGCATGATCTTCACGACCGTCGTTGACAATCAGTCTTCAGTCGAGATTCACATCCTGCAAGGCGAGCGCGAAGTCGCGCAGGGCAATCGCTCGCTCGGCAAGTTCGAGCTGGTGGGAATCCCGCCCAACCCGCGCGGGACTCCGCAGATTGAGGTCGCCTTTGAAGTGGATGCCAGCGGTATCGTCTCAGTCTCGGCGCAGGACAAGACCACAGGGCGCGAGCAGCAGATGCGTATCACTCCCACTTCCGGCCTGTCGCCGGACGAAATCAACCGCCTGATAGACGAAGCGGAGACTTCAGCCCTCACAGACCGCCGCGTCAAAGAGGTGATCGGCCTGCGCAACAAGCTCGACAGCCTCGTGCGCAACACGCAACGCTCGCTGACAGAGTTTGGCGATACCATGAGCGCGGAAGAGCGGCGCGCGGGACAGCGCACCCTGAGCGAAGGCGAATCCGCCACCCATTCCGATGACATAG
>JACMLC010000237.1 GCA_014379795.1 Pyrinomonadaceae bacterium | reverse complement strand
ATTTTTTGGTCCGGGCTGAGGCTGTGTTCCATCGCGTTGATGCAGGCTTCGACCAGAGCGGTCTTGATCTGGTTGATGGCTTCGGGGCGGAAGTTGCTGCGGCGCGCTATCTGCTCAAGCGTAGAAGCTGCAATCAGCTCAGTTTCATCACCCATCGGGATGACCATTTCAAATTCGTCCGGTGCAGCCGAATCTTTTCCAAAGGGAGAAGCATCAACGCCTAGTCGCGCCGTCAAAAGCTCTAACTGCTGCTTGCTTGAGCCGTAAGCCTCGCGCTCTGCGAGCAGTTCATTGGCCTCTGCGGAAAATCCTTCGGGAGCGACGAGCCACAGGCGCACGCGCTGCCAGCCGCACGCGCGAGCAACCGATTCCAGCCGGTCGCACCATATCTCAGTGATGCCGCGCCCCGCTTCGAGCTTTGAGTCAATCTCTGCGGCAAGCCACACCACTTCGCTCGCGTCGTTGTAATGCCCCGCATCGAAGCCATGCGCGACGGCGCAACGCTCTTCGTCAATCGCCTGCTGAATCTGCGGGTAAAAGGCAGCGCAGCTTGCCGCGTGAATAACTTGCGGCAGTAGTATCAGCTCTGTTTCATTATCTAACCCGGCGTCAATCTCATCCGCCTCCGCTCCCTTGTAAGTGCGGCTGAAGCGGTCATCATGCAGGAGACTCGCGGGCACGCGCTGGCAATTGAAGAGAGCTAACAGCTCGCGCAAGCCGAGCGCGGTCGCGCGGCGATAATGTCTAGCCATCGTTTGCGGCGCACGCTTAAGGCTGTCAAGCAGCGTGTCAGCCACCACCAGCGCGCGTGCTTCCACCAGAATCTCAAGCCGATACCGCGCACGCAAATAATCTCCCCAGACGGAAGAGACGGCGGCGGCTTCTACCATGCTGGCATTCAAACTGACCAGCTCGTGTATGTGCAGTCCGCGCATGATTTGCTGAAACTGCTCTGCATCCACTTCAATCTTTTTTCGCCAGCTCTCGACGGAAGACTTGCCGCTGTCGCTCGCCATCGCTTCATATAACATCCGTACAAGCGTGCGCCGTGTGGCCGCTTGCGGCGCGATGCTTTCGAGAATTGATGAGCAGTGCCGATTAATCAGCCCGCCCATCAGCTCGTCCACATAAAGCTGCTGGCAGTGGAGAAAGCTGTCCAGCGCGACGCCTTTTTCCTGAGCCGCGAGAACCAGCGCGTTGATAAATGACGGACTGCCGCCGAGTTGATGGACGATTAAATCGCAGGTCTGTTCATTGACGGCAATCCCTGCGCGGCGAGCCAGATTTTCAACCATCAATCTGGCGTCCGGCTCGCTCAGATTTTCCAGATGCAGCGTTGCTGCCTTGTCAAAATTCCCGCGCGCCGCATGAACCAGATCGAGCACGCGGCGGCGCAGTCCTGAAATGACAAAAGGAGCTTCGGTGCGCATCAGCACCTGCGCGAATTCCATGCTCAGCGAGACTTCGCCGGTCAAATGCTCTGCGACATGCAGGCCGTCAATCATCACAAACGTCAAAGCGCCGCGAGCGGCTGCACGCTCAGGCGCGCTCAGGCACAGGCGTATGAAGGCGCGCTCGTCTCCGCGCTGCCTTTCGCGCTCGCAGGCTTCGACCAGTCGTTCAATCCATTCAAAGTCTGGCGGCGCGGCCAGCTCTAACAGATCGTTCATGGTCAATGCAGCGTCGCTGAGCGTTGGATCGTTGCGGCGAAAAGCAATCAAGTGCAGGAGAAAAGTATGCAGGAAATGGCGTGCGGCTCCGACGGCAGTCTGGTCGTTGCGCGTCAGCTCGAAGTAAATCGGAATGACATTTTCATGCTGATGAAAGAATTGGTCATAAGCCTGACGCAAGAGTTCCGAAGCTCCGGCAGAGGGCGCGGCGAGCAGCAAGAGGCCGCGCGCTGTCGCGCCGCGCGAGCCATGTCGCACGATCTCTGCGAGCGCATCATGACGCCCGATGAACTCTTCCGGCGCGACGCGTCCGAGGATGCGCCGCCCGCGTTCGTTTTTAACTGATTTCTTCGTTGACATCAGGATTTGACGAATCGGTCGGCTCGTTGTCCAAAACCTGAACTCTGTTTTTGCCTGTCCGTTTGGCAAGATAGAGGGCGCGGTCTGCCGCGCCGATAATGGCGGCAGGAGTGTTCAGCTTCTCGTCCAAAGCAGAGACTCCGATGCTCACCGTCAACATGCCGAGCGGCTGAGTTTTTCCATGCGGAAAGCGTGTGCGCTCGACTCGTCGCCGGATGCGCTCTGCGATAGCCTGCGCTTCATCCAGCGAGGTTTGCGGCAGCAGGATGCAAAACTCCTCGCCTCCGTAACGCGATGCCACATCGGCGGCGCGCAAGACGGACTTCAAACATTGCGCGGTCATCTCAAGAGCCAGATCGCCCGCCGGATGCCCGTTCTGGTCGT
>JACMLC010000236.1 GCA_014379795.1 Pyrinomonadaceae bacterium | reverse complement strand
CCATCCCGCGAATGATTTCAACCAGCTTCATCACCGGCACAGGGTTCATAAAGTGCATGCCT
This sequence comes from Pyrinomonadaceae bacterium, assembly GCA_014379795.1. Lineage (GTDB taxonomy): Bacteria > Acidobacteriota > Blastocatellia > Pyrinomonadales > Pyrinomonadaceae > JACMLC01. The sequence continues at coordinate 3,358 of JACMLC010000236.1, read as the reverse complement.
ATGACTTTATCCGGCCTGCGCGTCGCCGCGCCGATTTTCGTAATCGAGATCGAAGAAGTGTTCGAAGCCAAAATAGTTTCCGGCGCGGTCAATTCATCCAGAGCGCGAAAGACTTCGGTTTTGACCTCAACGCTTTCGGTGACGGCTTCGACGACGAGCGCGGCATCGCGCAGCTCACCCAACTCGGTCGTCGTGCGGATGCGCTCTAAAATAGCTTGCTTCTCATCCGCCTTCAGCCGCTCTTTATCAACATCGCGCTGCAAGCTCTTATCAACCGCGCTCATCCCGCGCTGCAAAAACGCTTCCGACACATCGCGCATGACGACATTAAAGCCCGCCCGCGCAGCCACCTGCGCAATGCCGTTGCCCATCGTCCCCGCGCCAATCACCCCAATCGTTTCGCTCACCTTAAATCCCCGTTTCAAGAAGGTAAAAGGTAAAAGTAAAAGGTAAATGGAAGGCGGAAACCAATTTTAATAAAAAGCTTTTGTCTTAACTTTTGCCTTTTACCTTTTTACTTTTTATTCCCCTCGCCAGTTCGGCGGCTCGTGCGGTGGTGCGTATGTGTACTCGCGTTCGCGCTCGTGATGATGCGCAGACCATCCTGCTGGCTGCGGTGCGCCGTGCAGCACGCCCTGTGGCTGACCGTCAAAACGCTGCTCCAGATTTTCGTGGAACCGCTTGCCTTCCTCGCTAAAGAGAAACCATACACTATAAACACAAAGCGCCATTCCCAGTGGAAAGCTCATCATTCCGGATGTCACGCCCGCGATGATGCCCCACATTCTGCCCCAACTCTTTTTCTTCAAAAGTCCGTAACCGGCGACGAGAGACGGAATTGTCAGCACAACCCAGTAGAACAACATCATGGCCATGAAGAACAGGAAAAACCCATCACCAAAAGGCTCAGAGCGTCCCCGTCCTCCTCGCGGAAGCTGGCTGAAAAAGCCAAAAAAGAAAGTCATCCCCAGCACCATCAGCGAGTACAACCCGCCGTGTATGAGATGAAAAATCCCTAAATTTCTATTGTGTGTTTCCGCGTTCATCTTTTTTCGCAATGCACTTTCTTTACCGTTCAATCGCCATCGCCACAGCATTGCCGCCGCCGAGGCACAACGCGACCAGCCCGCGTCGCGCGTCGCGCCGCTTCATCTCATACAGTATCGTCGTCAAAAGGCGCGAGCCTGATTGACCGATAGCATGACCGAGCGCGACCGCGCCGCCATTGACATTAACTTTTTTCGGATCGAGTTTGAGTTCCTTGATGATCGCCACAGCCTGAACGGAAAAAGCTTCGTTCAGCTCAATCAAGTCAATCTCGTCAAACGACCATCCGGCTTTCTTCAAAACTTTCCGCATGGCTTCGACGGGAGCCATCATCACCAATTCCGGCTGAATGCCAGAAGTCGCCTGCGCAGCGATGCGTGCCAACGGTTCTACGCCCATCTGGCGCGCACGCTCAAGCGATGTGACGACTAAAGCGGAAGCTCCGTCGTTGACGCCCGGAGCGTTGCCAGCCGTCACTGTGCCGCCATCTTTTTTGAAAGCGGGTTTGAGTTTGCCCAAAACTTCGACTGTCGTATCTTCGCGCACAGGCTCGTCCGTGTCGAAAATGATTGGGTCGCCCTTTCTTTGCGGAATCTCGACGGCAAGAATTTCGTCTTTGAACTTTCCTTCCTTAATCGCCGCCGCAGCCTTGCGATGAGAGTTGAAAGCGTAGTCGTCCTGCTCCTGACGCGTGACTTGATAACGCTCCGCGACGACCTCGCCCGTGTTGCCCATGTGATAATTTTCAAAAGCGCACCACAGGCCATCGTGTATCATCGCATCAACCAGCTCGCCGTTGCCTAGACGATAACCTTCGCGCGCTTTCGGTAACAGGTACGGCGCGTTGGTCATGGACTCCATGCCGCCCGCGACGACGATTTCAGCATCGCCAAGCTGTACGCCCTGCGCGGCCATCATCACGGCTTTCAAGCCGGAGCCGCAAACTTTGTTGATGGTGACGGCGGAGACTCCGAACGGGATGCCGCCCTTGAGCGCAGCCTGACGCGCAGGGTTCTGCCCGACACCGGCCTGAATCACATTGCCCATGATGACTTCGTCAACGTCTTCCGGTCGGGCGCCCGCGCGCCTGACGCTCTCGCGCACGACCATCGCGCCGAGATCGGTCGCGGAAAAACTTTTCAAAGCTCCCTGAAATTTCCCTGTCGGCGTTCGGACTGCGCTGATGATGACGGCTTCTCTGATGTCTGACATATCGCACCTCTGATAAAAATGATAAGTGAAAAATAATCGTTGATGAGAGACAAGCTATCCTCAACAAAAATTATTTTTCGCTATGCTGCGATTATACGTTGACGTTAAGGGGTGTCAAGGAAGCTTCTATAGACAAAGAGGGCTGAAAGTCATGTTGAAACTTTCAGCCCTCTTTTGTTATAGCCCGCTGGTTTTACCTTCTACGGCACAAAAGACGCGGGCACTGCAAGGTCGCCGTTGATTCCCCATTGCCGTGCTTGCAGCAAGTTGTCAGAGCTTTGCAGCACATACCAGTTGCCTTCCGCCGGACGGAAGACCGCGAGGTCGAACGAACCGTCTCCGTCATAGTCTCCCGGCGACGGTCGGTCTGCGCTCGTGCCGAACTGCACGGCGCGAAATACCGAATCGCTGCTGCGCAGCATGTACCATGTGCCGTTCGAGGAGCGGAAGACTGCTAAATCAGCGCGGTTGTCTCCGTCATAGTCTCCAACGACAGGCGTGTCTTCGGCTAAGCCGAATTGAGCCGAGCGGAAACCGCCTGTGCTTTGCAGCATCAGCCACGCGCCGTTTCTGTAAACAGCCGGGTCTAGCTTGCCGTCGCCGTCGTAATCAGCAGCGATGGGTCTGTCGCCGTTTTGACCGAACTGTTTGGCGGTCTGCCCGTCGCGGCTTTGCGAGATGTACCAAGTGCCGTCTGTGGGACGCCAGACGGCGATGTCCGCGAGGCCGTCTCCGTCATAATCGCCGGGGAAAGGTTGATCGCCGGCCTGCCCGAATTGGATGGCGGCGAAACCGCTCTGGCTTCTCAAGAGATACCATGCGCCGTCGCGAAAGACTGCGATGTCTACTTTACCGTCGCCGTCAAAATCTGCGGGCGCGAGTTTGTCGCTGCTGATTCCAAAATTATTAACCCGCACGCTGTTGCTCAAACTCTGGAACAGATACCAGTTGCCGTCGGCGGGGCGAAAGACGGAAATATCGGTCTTGCCGTCGCCGTCAAAGTCCGCGTGCTTAGCCCTCACAATGGAAGTAGCTTCGCCGAAGATAGTTATTCTGAAAGCCTGAGACACGGCAATTCCGCCCGCTCCGCTCGGGTCTG
>JACMLC010000235.1 GCA_014379795.1 Pyrinomonadaceae bacterium | reverse complement strand
CGTTGAGCGCAGCGAGCAGTTGCCGAATGGCCGCAATGTGCGCGTGCGCGCATCGCTGGTTGGCGACCAGTTGAACATCAGCCAGACCGGCGACAGGGGCAACGACTACAGCGTGTCCTTTGACCAGATTGATAATGGCCGCCGGATGCGAATCACGCGACGCATCAGCACAGACCGTCTGACACAGCCCGTCGTCGTAGAGAGCTTCTATGACAAGACTTCGGAAACGGCGCAGCTCGATCTGAACAACGAGTATCCGAATTCTCCGACCTATCCGAACTCCGGCGGGTCAGTGGCGGGCGATTTCATAGTGCCGAACGGCGTCCAGCTTGTCGCAGTGCTTAACGACAACCTGTCAACCAAAGAGGCGCGCGACAACGACCGCTTTACGATGACCGTGCGCTCGCCGTCGCAATATGACGGCGCGACCATCGAAGGCTATGTCACGGGCGTCAACCGCTCAGGCCGCGTCACAGGCCGCTCTGAGATGACTTTTAACTTTGACACTATCCGTCTTCGTGACGGGCGTTCCTACAAGTTCGCCGGATTCGTAGACACTGTGCGGACGCCGAGCGGCGAGGTCGTGCGCGTCAACAACGAAGGCAACGTGCAGGAGAACGAGAGTCGCACTTCGACCACCGTCAAGCGCGCAGCCATCGGCACTGCGGTTGGCGCAATCATCGGAGCCATCGCTGGCGGCGGCAAGGGAGCAGCCATCGGCGCTGCTGTCGGCGCGGGAGCAGGCGCGGGTTCGGTCTACGTGCAAGGCAAGGATGACCTGGAATTAATGAGCGGCTCGGAGGTTACAATTACTTCCAGCGCGCCCAGATAAACCTATCAACCAGAACTCAACACAGCGGGGAGAGGAGAAAGCGATTTTTTCTCTCCCCGCTTTTTTTATGTTCGGGAAGCGGAAAAGGTTTTCACTCATTCGTGTGGAAAGTGTTAGGATTTCCCCGAAAAATCTGATGCTCAAAGGGGTCTGGAATTGAACGTGTCGAACGCGACGATTGCTCTCAGAAATTTACCGGACGACGTGAGGCTGTTGCGCCTTGAGGCGCTGGTCGCGGCCAGCGAGGCGCTCAACCGCGCTTCGGGCTTGGACGACATCCTGTCTGTCATACTTGATTTAGTCTCCACACAGCTTGATTGCGAGCGCGGGACGGTTTTCTTGCGCGACCGGCGGACGGACAAACTGCACGCGCGGCAGATGATTGGCTCCGAACGCATAGAGATAATTTTAGAGCGCGGTGTCGGCATCGCCGGTCACGTCGCGGAAAGCGGCGAGAGCGTCTTCATCAACGACGTGCAGGCAGACCCGCGCTTTGATTCCACAACCGATGTGCGGACGGGTTTTAAGACCAAGACGATGCTGTGCGTGCCGTTGCGGAAACCTGATGAACCGCCGCTCGGCTCTTTGCAGGCGATCAACGCGCGCGGCGGCCACTTTTCCGAAGCAGACCTCGCCTATCTCGAATCATTCGCGGCGCTCGCAGCCGTCGCCGTCGAGCGCGAACAACTGGCACAGGAAGCCGTGCGCGCACAGATGCTCTCGACCGAATTGAACCTCGCGCGCAAGATTCAGCAGCGCCTGCTGCCGCCCGCTGGAAACATCAACTTGCCCGCGCCGCTCACGTCTGCGACCCAGAAAGCGCATTCGCCCGTGGGCAGCATGACCGCATCATAAGCGTCGCCGCCGACATCGTAACAGGGCTGACTCGTGCCCCATGCAGTGAGCGGCGCGGGCAAGCTGATGTTTCCCGCAGGCGGAAGCAGGCGTTGCTGAATCTTGCGCGCGAGGTTCAATT
>JACMLC010000234.1 GCA_014379795.1 Pyrinomonadaceae bacterium | reverse complement strand
TTGTTTCTTTTGCCGGTAAAGGGAAGCGGGGCGATTCCCTGTAGTGAGATGGTTCCCTTCATGGTGTCGTTCTCGACTGTGCCGGAGACTTGAGCCTCACTGGTCTGCCCGCCCATGCTGATAACCAGCGTGGCGTCAAAGGCGTTGCCCCGGATGGTCGTGGGCTTTAACTCGGATTCGCCGAGCTGTGAGGTGACGGAGCCGCTGATCTTGTTGCCGTCCTGTTTGATATTGAGCGTCGCGGGAAGCGTGTTGCCTCCCGGCCCTGTGATTTCCAGAGTCCATGTGCCCGCCGCATTAACAATAGGCCCGCCCGTGTCGGTCGAAGCCGTCATTTCTTTGCGCTTGCCCATCGCGTCATAGATTTCTATCGTCTGTGCGTAAGGCTTGATCTGCTCCATAATCTCTGCGGCGTCGCCGACAATCACGATGGCGACTTTATCCGTCGTGACATACTTTTGCGCGACGCGCTGCACATCGCTGGCCGTCACAGCGTTGATCCGGTCACGATAGGCTTGCAGATAATTTTCCGGCAGGTCAAACATTTTGATCTGCACAAACTGGTCTGTTAGTCCTTCCTGCGTCTCAATCCGAATCGGCAAGAGTCCCGTGAGGAACGCTTTGTTGTCTTTCAGCTCCTGCTCCGGGATGGGTTCTGTGCGGATACGGTCAAGCTCAAAGAAAAATTCTTTGAGCGATGCGCCGGTGACGGGCGTGCGGACTTCTGCCGACGCGCGGAAAGCGCCTGCGGCGCGGCGCGCGTCCAAACTCGAAGACGCGCCGTAGGTATAGCCTTTGTTCTCGCGCAGGTTCTGGTCGAGGCGCGGGCTAAAGCTGCCGCCGAGCATCGTGTTGAGCAGGAGCATCGGAAAATAATCCGGGCTTGAGCGATTGATGGCGAGGTTGGCGATGGTAATCGTTGATTGCTGTGAGCCGGGACGATCCACCAGATAAATCGCGCGCGTCGTGCGGACAGGGGGCGCGGGGAAATTCTCCGCGCCGGGCTGGCCTTTGCCCCAACCGCCGAACAGCTCGGTGATGCGCTTGAGCGTCGCGGCGCGTTGGACATCGCCGACGACGAAGATCACAGCGTTGTTGGGAATGAAAGTCTGGCGATGATAGCTTTGCAGCTTTTCACGCGTCAGCGCGTCAATGGATTCGGGCGTTGAAGAGACTACGGAATAAGGATGTGCGCCGAAAAGAGTTTTGGCGAGCCTTTCGCCCGCAAGAAAAGATGGCTGTGCGCGCTGCTGTATCAAACCCTGCTTAGCGTTCTGCTTGGCGATGTCAATCTCGTTCTGCGGAAACGATGGATGCAGCGAGACATCAGCCATCAGGTCTAAGACTTGATCGCTGTAAATCGAGAGCGCGGAGGCCGCGACGGTCGTGTAGTCGGCATTCGATCCGGCTACCAGCGTCGCGCCCATACGCGCGATCTCATCCGCAATCTGTTTGCTGGTGCGCGTCTCCGTGCCTTCATTTAAGAGGCTCGCCATCATGCTTATCAGGCCGGGCATGTCAGACGGATTGTGCGCGCCGCCGGTGCGCAGAGCGAGGCGATAGCTCACGAGCGGCAACCGCTTCTCTTCGAGAATGACGACGCGCAGGCCGTTGGGCAGCACGGTCTCGAAGGGCTTCGGAATATTGAGCGGCTTGGAAGCGAGCGGGGTTGGCGCTTGCTTGCGGAAATCTTCTGTTTGTGTGGTGCTCATGTTTGACTTTTTAGCTGTGTCCGTCTGGGCGAAGATTGATTGTGTCCATCCGCCGCTGGCGACGAAGGCGACAGTAAGTAATAGCGCACCGGCTCTTGAAAACATTTGGCGTTCCTCTCCTCTGGCTCTCGCGGTTAGGGGCGTGTGGGGCGCGCGCCCGGTTCCGTCTGCTTGGGCGCATCCGACGGCTGTTGCGGCTGCGCCGGATTCGGCTCTGCCGGTTTCGCGGGCGTTTGCGGCGCGGGTTGCGGTGGGGGCTGTGGCGCAGGCTTTGGCTCGACTTGCGGCGGCGGCGCGCCCGGCTGCTTCGGCTCGCCGGAAGATGCGG